>CAJUNQ010000095.1 GCA_910587835.1 uncultured Oscillospiraceae bacterium
AGCCATCTTCTGCGTCGAAAATCCTCGTAATACGCAAGTATTGGCGTAGTTAGCGTAGCTAACTACAGCGGTTCTTCTCCTTGAAGCTGACCGCTTCTGGTCAAAATTCCGTCATTTCCTCTATTTTCAAACAAGCCCTAAGGTCACGACAGCTTTTCAATGGACATGTCCCCGGAGGTGGTGCTCATCCGAATGGCTGCGGCCCCGGTGCCGCACCGGGCCTTGCCAGACTTTCCGCTGGCGGATTCCACAGGAAAGTCTGTCCGGAAAGCCCCGGAAACGGAGCTGAATTCTGCGGTGAACCCGGTCTCCTCTGGCAGAGCCAGCCGCAGCGAGCCGGAAACCGCCTCCATGCCGGCCTCATCAGGGCTGTTGTTCAGCTCTGCCTGCATACCGCCGGAGACAGTGTGCAGGAACAGTGCGCTTGCGGACCCGTGATACCGGCATCCGCCGGAAACAGTGCTGATGGACAGCTCCTGACTGAATCCGTCCTCCACAGACACACTGCCGCTGGTGGTGTTGAGCTGCATGGCCTCGTCGCAGGTGGTGCCGGTGAGTATGATGTCGCCGGAGACCGTGCTGGCGCTCAGCTGCTCCGCCGCCGCGCAGCCGGACACCTGAATGACGCCGCTGACATTGGAGAAGGCCAGCTCACTGGCATGGCACCCGGCAACGGTCAGGCTGTCAGAGGTGTTCTCTACCTTCAGGCTGGTGAGCTCCTGGGCCAGGGAGGGGGGCAGCAGCACCTCCAGCTCCTTGTCCAGCATCCCGAACCAGCCGATATTCACCCACCGCCGGAACCACTGGCTGTCCCAGCGCACAGACAGGGCGCCGGACTTGACGGTCACCTCCATCTGCTGGTCCTCCTTCAGCTGGCGGTGGCTGCGCTCTGTAATGTGGATCATTCCGTCCGGGCTGGCCCCCACTGTCACCGGGCCGTCCAGCCATTTGATCTCCAGGGCAGTGATCTCGGCCTCCACCGGGTCCACGTCATGGGTGTTGGCATGGGTGCGGGGGCCGGTCTCTTTTTCTCCAAATCCAAAGCGGTCGGAGGAGAGGCCTGCCGCCAGCACCATGGTCAGCAGCAGGGCGGCGGCCCCGAAGGTGATGATCATAAATATCTGTGACTTTTTCAGCTTCATCCCAGCGGCCCCCTATTGCAGTTTATTCTGGTCCATCAGTGCGCCCAGCAGGGTGTTGACCACCACGTCCACAGCAGGGGCAATGAGAAAGATGACCCAGGTGATGTACCACTTGCCTGTGCTGAAGCTCAGCAGAAAGTAGACCGCCAGCACCATGGGCCAGAACGCCCCGTTAAAGGCCGCGATCCAGTGCTTTTTCTTGACCTTCCGGGTCTGCCACTGGCGAAAGTCCTCTACCACAGAGCCTGGAATGGGCTGTGGGCTTTTGGGGTGGGTGAGCTTGTCGTAGACCAGCAGCCCCACAGCCAGGGCCCACATGCCGAACATCCCGATTGCCCCCACCCAGCTGAAGCCGTCGTCGAAAAGTGCGTTGACCGCAATAGGCGGGACAAGGCTGAGGATGAACAGCATCACGGTCAATGCCCGCAGCAGGGCGCGCTTGTGGTCAGGCTGCTCCTGGGGGTAGTACACCGGCTGGGGCACAGGCTGGCCGTTTTCGTCGTCTTCCAGCTGGGCGAACAGCTCCCGCACGTCGCCAATGCTCATCACGGTCAGGTTGAAAGCGTCTTCGGGCTCTTTGCCCTCGCCTACCAAAGCGTAATATTTTTCGATCAGGTTCTGGGTCAGCTCGATTTTCAGCTCATAGGCCCGCTGGGTGCGGGGGGCGTTCTCAAAAAGCTGGTCCAGGTATTCGCGGATCTTGTACTCCATGCTCTCGTCTCCTTTTACTCCTTTTAAGAATATGCGGCCGGTTTCCGGCCTGTCAGGGCCTGTTTGAAAAACGGGAAACGCCGTCTGTCTGTGATTTTCTCTCTTTTCAGGCAGACCCTAAGGTGTGATCAGCGTTTGAATCAGAGCCTTGGCCTGCTCCCACTCTTCGGCCATGCGGTGGTACAGCTCTACCCCTGCCGGGGTAACCGAGTAGTACCGGCGGCGGGCGCCAGTGGTCTCGTCCCCCCAATAGGAGGTGATGCAGCCCAGCTGCTCCAACCGGCGGAAGGCGGTGTACAGGGTGGCCTCCTTCAGCTCAAACTGCCCGCCGGTCTTCTCCTGAATGGCCCGGTTGATCTGATAGCCGTAGCTGTCGCCCCGCAGCAGCTGTGCCAGGATAATGGTGTCGGTGTGTCCCCGTATCATGTCTGACGCAATGGACATTGGGCATCCTCCTTTCTGAGGTTTATTATATCGCAAGATACCTCGTCTGTCAATGTATATTGGCGAAATAATGCTTACAAATTCCTTTCGCTTCCAGGGCCGGGCAGCTGGCTCTGACAGGCCGCTCGCCGCCTTGCTCCGCAAGCCCCGCAGCCGCGCAAGCCCAGCGCGTCTGCGCTCGCTGGGCCGGGGGCAGTCCTGCCGCGTGTTTTTGCCGGCCTTCGCAGGTTGATTTCTCCCCCTGCCTGGAGTATAATCAGTGATATACTGAATAGAGAGGTGCCTCTTATGAAAATACTCATCGTCCGCCACGGAGACCCGGATTACTCCATCGACTCCCTCACCCCCAAGGGCTGGCGCGAGGCGGAGTTCCTTGCCCAGCGTCTGGCCCAGTCCCCGGCCAAGGCCTATTACTGCTCGCCCCTGGGCCGCGCCAGGGACACAGCCAGTCTGACCCTGGAAAGGCTGGGCCGCTCTGCCCAGGAATGCCCCTGGCTGCGTGAGTTCAGGGGTATTGTCGTCCGCCCGGACAAGGGGGAGGAGTACATCTGCTGGGACTGGCTGCCCCAGGACTGGACCCCCGAGGAGCGATTTTACCGCCGGGACGCCTGGCTGCAGCCTCAGGTGATGGCTGCGGGCAATGTGGCCAAGGAGTACGCCTGGGTAGCGGGCGAGCTGGACAAGCTGCTGGAATCCCACGGCTACCGTAGGAACGGGAGCCTGTATCAGGCAGTGGAGGGCAATAACGACACCATTGTGTTCTTCTGCCACTTTGGGGTGGAGTGCGTGCTGCTCAGCCATTTGCTGAATATCTCTCCCATGCTGCTGTGGCATGGAACCATGGCGGCCCCCACCTCGGTGACCACGGTGGTGACTGAGGAGCGGCGGGAGGGCACGGCGTACTTCCGCATGACTTCCTTTGGGGACCTGTCCCACCTTTACGCCAACGGGGAGCCCCCGGCCTTTGCCGGCCGCTTCTGCGAACGCTGGGGGAACGAGGGGGAGCGGACGGATTGAAACCGCTGTGCTGTCGCGATATATTTGAAAAGTGATTTTTGAAAAAATTTTTGTCTGGCTCTTGACTTGAACACCGTGTCGCACCTTATACTGGGGACAGAGAGGAGAGATCAACATGGACCAAGACCTTGCCACCATAACCCAGGTGTCTCAGGCGTTGGGGCTGTCCACCCGGATGCTCCGGTATTATGAGGAGCTGGGCCTGGTGCAGAGCCGCCGCCGGGAGGGCTATGCCTACCGGCTCTACGACCAGGAGGCTTTGGCCCGGCTGCGGCAGATTGTGCTTTTGCGCAAGCTGCGCCTGTCTCTGGGGGACATCCGGCTGATTTTGGAGGACCCCAGCGCCCAGGCGGCGATCGGGGTTTTTCAGAGGAAAATCGCCGGCGTGGACGCGGAGCGGGAGGCCCTGGACACCATACGGGCTATTCTGAGCGAGCTGCTGGCCGCGCTGAAGAACCAGTATTGGCTACCGGCGGAACGGGTGCTGCTGGACGACGCCCAGCTGGCTGGGCTGACAGGCCTGGCAGGGCTGGCGGTGGAAACGTCTCTCCCCAGTCAGCCAATAAAAAAGAAAAAGGAGCAGAAGACCATGGAAGACCTGAACCGCGCGGAGGAAAACGCCGCCAAGCTGAAGGATGTGCGCATTGTACACCTGCCCGCCGCTACTGTAGCCGCCGCCCATTACATTGGCCCAGAGCCGGAGAACCACACCGGGAAAATGATTGCGGACTTTGTCCGGGAAAAGAAGCTGTGGGAGACCGGGGCCAGCCTGCGGCAGTACGGCTTTAACCACCCCAACCCGCCGCCAGAGGGGGGCGAGTATGGGTATGAGTTCTGGGTGACCATACCGGACGACATGGAGGTGCCCGCGCCCTTGGAGAAAAAACGCTTCCCCGGGGGCACCTACGCGGCCCACTGCATCCAGATGGGCAACTTCCACGAGTGGCAGTGGCTGTTTGGCTGGGCGTATGAGAGCGAAGAGTATGAAATCAACGGCTCTGGCACACCGGAGGATATGTACGGCTGCCTGGAGGAGCATCTGAACTTTTACGACCACATTCAGGAGACGGCAGAGGGGGCGCCTGAGATCCCCCAGCTGGACCTGCTGATTCCGGTACGCAAGAAGAAATCTTAAGAGACCGGGCCCTGCCTGCACAGCCAGATAGAATGAAAGAGCTCCTTCGCTGGAAGGGGCTCTTTTGGCCGTTGCGGCATCATAGGGCGGAGCTATGGGAGGCCCACGAGGAAAAGGCCTGGGGTCTGGGGCTGTCCTCCGACACCTGACGGGGAAGAGCTTTGACCCTGCGCCAGGCCAGAACCGTGGCCGTGCTGCAGGTAAGGCTTTGTGAGCGCGCCGAAAAGCGGCGGGTCTGAGAGACGGCGTGGGCACAATTTACTGTAGACTTAGCTAATTATCTTCTGGACCTGTTCCGGAGGGAATTTTCTCAAAAGGGGTTTGCTTTTTGGGGGCGTATGGGGTATAATCACGGTAAACCCGGGTGGAACACCCAGAAAAAGGAGCGTGCTCTCTTATGAAGGTTGCTGTTATTGGCTGCGGCACCATTGCCAACACGGCCCATATCCCGTCCTATATGAACAATCCCGAGGCAGAGATCAAGTATTTCTGCGACATCATCCCCGAGCGGGCGGTCACTGCTGTCAACAAATATGGCTGCGGTACTCCCATTGAGGACTACCATGTGGCCCTGAACGACCCTGAGATCGAGGCGGTGTCTGTGTGCACCCCCAACAATGTCCATGCGCAGATTGCCATTGACGCCCTGCGCGCCGGCAAGCATGTGCTGTGCGAAAAGCCCGCCGCCCGCACCTTTGCCGAGGCCCAGGAGATGCAGAGGGTCCAGCATGAGACCGGCAAGGTGCTGAACATTGGCGTGGTCAACCGGTTTAACGACAGCGTCAACCGTATCAAGCAGTATATTGACGAGGGCAAGCTGGGAGACATCCATCATGTGTACGCCAGCTTCCGGGCCCACCGGTCCATCCCTGGGCTGGGCGGGGCCTTTACCACCAAGGCCATTGCCGGGGGCGGCGCGCTTATCGACTGGGGTGTGCACTACCTGGATATTGTTATGTACTGCTGCGGCGACCCCAAGGTGAAAACCGTCACCGGCGAGACCTTCTGCAAGCTGGGGCGGGACATGAAGAACTACACCTATGTGGACATGTGGGCCGAGGCCAGCAGCAATAAGGAGAGCGGCGTGTACGATGTGGACGACTCGGTTACGGGCATGATCCGCACCGAGGGGCCGGTGATCACCCTGAACGGCGCTTGGGCCCAGAACATCGGCGAGAGCGAGACCTATATCGACTTCATGGGGGACAAGGGGGGCATCCGGCTGCACTATGGCAGCGACTTCACCTATTACACCGCGGAGAACGGGGCTCTGGTGGAGTATACCCCCCAGTTCAAAATGCGGGACCACTTCCAGAACGAGATCGACGCCTTTGTGGACTGCGTCAAGACTGGCAAGAAGCTGGCCTCTCATATCGATACGGTGATCATCACCGCTGAGATGATGCAGGCCATTTACGACTCGGCTGAAGCCCACCGGGAGATCGCGCTGGGCGAATAATTATATAATTATAGAAAAGGAGCAAGCGTTATGTATTCCTTTCCCATCGGCGTATTGCTGGAATCCTTCCAGATGGACACCATAAAGGCCCTGGACAAGGCCAAGGAGCTGGGGCTCGCCGGGGTGCAGATTCGGGTGACAGACGGGGACCTGACCCCGGAGAATATGACCGCTGAAAAGCGCCGGGAGCTGCTGAAGGCTGTGAAGGACCGGGGGCTGATTGTCTCCGCCCTGTGCGGGGACATCGGCAGGTTTGACGACCCGGACAAGAACCCCGGGATGGTTGAGCGCAGCAAGCGTATTCTGGACATGGCCAAGGATTTGGAGACCGATGTGGTGACCACCCACATCGGCGTGGTGCCAGAGGACAAGTCCCACCCCCGCTATGGGGTGATGCAGGAAGCCTGCAGCCAGCTTGCAGGCTATGCGGATGAGCTGCACGCTCATTTCGCCATTGAGACCGGCCCCGAGACCGCTGCCACCCTGAAGGGCTTTCTGGACGGGCTGCATTCCACCGGCGTGGCGGTGAACCTGGACCCGGCCAACTTTGTCATGGTTACCGGCGACGACCCGGTGCAGGCAGTGCACACCCTGAAGGACTATATTGTCCACACCCACGCCAAGGACGGCCGCCGGCTGCGGTATGTGGAGCCGGAGATTGTGTACGGCCTGAAGGAGAAGGATATGCTGGGCAGCAGCTCCTTCGTTGAGCTGCCTCTGGGCGAGGGAGACGTGGATTTTGCCAACTATCTGAAAGCCTTGGAGGACATTGGCTACAAGGGCTTCCTCACCATTGAGCGTGAGGTGGGCGACGACCCGGCAGGCGATATTGTTACCGCGGTGAAGTTTTTGCAGGGACTGATCGGATAAGGTTCAGGGGCGGAAAGCAGCCCCTGGCCATGGATGGGAATACGGAAGACGCCCCCGCCGGGGAGGGTCTTCCGTATTCCTTAAATTTTGTGAAAACGGGTTGTAAAATGGCAAAAACAGTGCTAGAATGCATAGGTGATCAAAATTATTCTGGAGGGATCGAGGAATGGACGAGGAAAGTCTCAAGCATCCCCGGCAGCTGTTCAGCCGGGAAAAGGTACTGAATTTTCTGCTCATCAACGGGGGTGTGCTGCTGCTGTCGCTGGGGGTCTACTTTTTCAAGTTCCCCAACAACTTCTCTACCGGCGGCGTCAGCGGCCTGGCCATTATTTTCGGCAAGCTGATTCCGGCGGAGTGGCTCTCGCCGGCCACCATGATGTGGATAATCAACATGGTCCTGCTGGTGGTGGGCTTTGTGTTTTTGGGCCGGGGCTTTGGCTTTTGGACAGCCTATTGCAGCCTGGTGTTCTCGCTGGAGACCTGGGTGTTGGAGAAGCTCTGCCCCATGAAGGCCCCCTTTACCGACCAGCCCCTGTTGGAGCTGTGCTTTGCCATGATGCTGCCCGCAGTGGGCTCGGCGCTGCTGTTCAACTGCAACGCGTCCAGCGGCGGCACGGACATTGTGGCCATGATACTGAAAAAATATACGGGTCTGGACGATATCGGCAAGGCTCTTTTTGTCAGCGACAGCCTGATTGCCCTGTCCTCCTGCTGGATTTTTGGAATGCGGACCGGGCTGTTCTCTCTGCTGGGCCTGTTTATGAAGGCTTTTCTGGTGGACTCGGTGATTGAGAACATCAATCTGTGCAAGTTTTTCGCCATTGTCACCAGCAAGCCCCAGGAGATATGCGACTATATTATTACCCAGCTGAACCGCAGCTCTACGGTGATCGACGCGGTGGGGGCCTACTCCCATCTGGGCTGCAAGGTGGTGCTGATCGCCTGCCGCCGGGGAGAGGCCGTGCACCTGCGCCAGAAGTGCAAGCAGCTGGACCCAAAGTGCTTTATGTTCATCACTAATACCAGTGAGATTATAGGAAAAGGCTTTCGCGGCGTGTGACACAGACAGCCCGCGGGGTCTGGAATGGGAGGGAATGTTTTGGAGAATTTGCTGGACGCCTATCGGGAGGTTTTTGTGGGCACCCTGGAAAAGTATGTGGCCCGTCCGGGCTGCGAGCAGTTTCTGGCCTGGCTGCAGGGCACGGACTTTTTTACCGCCCCGGCCAGCACCAAGTTCCACTGCGCCTGCGAGGGAGGGCTGCTGATGCACAGCGTCAATGTGTATCAGGTGATGCGGGAGCACTTTTTTGGCGAAGGCGACAGCGAGGAGAGCTTTGCCCTGTGCGGCCTGCTCCACGATGTGTGCAAGGCCCAGTTTTACAAAACCTCCACCCGCAATGTAAAAAACGAGGAGACCGGCCAGTGGGAGAAGAAGCCCTACTATATGATCGAGGACGCTTTCCCATACGGTCATGGGGAAAAATCGGTGTACCTGATCGAGCGGTTCATGCGGCTGAAGCCCGCCGAGGCGGTGGCCATCCGCTGGCATATGGGCGGCTTTGACGAGGCGGCCAAGGGCGGCAGCTTTGCCATCAGCCAGGCCTACGACAAGTATCCGCTGGCGGTGAAGCTTCATCTCTCAGACCTGGAGGCCACCTATCTGCGGGAGCATGGGACCTCGGACGTAAGAAGATAGCCGGGACGGGCTTTTTTAAGAAAGGAGGCGGGGCTGTGGACGCGGTCGCGGCCTATGAGCTGACAAAAATTCTGGGCGGCAAAACAGTCCTGCAGGGGGTGAGCTTCCAGGTGCCGGAGGGGGGCTCGATGGCCTGCGTGGGCAGGGAGGGGGCGGGAAAGACCACCCTGGCCCGGCTGATGGCCGGACTGGGACGGCCCAGCTCCGGCGAGTGCAGCGTGCTGGGGCTGTCGCCCTCCTACGAGTCTGCCCGGCTGCATGGGATGATGGGCGTGGTGTTGGAGAGCGCTAGGCTTTACGACAGCATGAGCCTGTGGGACAACCTGCGTTTTTTCGCCGGGGCCCATCATGTCCCCAAGGACCAGGGAGTGGAGCGGGCGTCCTTTTTGCTGCGCAGGCTGAACCTGTGGGACGACCGGGAGAAGTGCCCCCAGGAGCTGCCTACCGGCGACCTGACCCGGGCCGGGCTGTGCCGGGCCCTGCTGCACCGGCCCCGGGTGCTGGTGCTGGACGAGCAGGGGGCTGGCATGGACCGGGAGACTGCCGTTCTGGTGCAGGAGCTGCTGCGCTATGTGCTGCAGGAGGAGGGGGTGAGCCTGCTGTTTTGCACCCAACACATGAACTACGCCCAGCATGTCTGCAACAGCTTTGCCCTGCTGGACCGGGGCGTTCTGCTGGCCCGGGGAGGCATGGAGCCCCTGCGGGTGGGGGGCGGCGTGCGGCTGCGGGCGGCTCTGCGGCTGGCCGGGGGCCAGAGCGGGCCCGAGGGCTTCCGGCTGGAGGATGGGCTGTGGCAGCGGGAAATCCAGTCGGAGGATGAAATGCCCGGGCTGATTGCCAAAGTGGTGGAGCAGGGCAGGAGCCTCTATGAGGCCCGGGTCATCCGGCCCGGCCTGGAAGAAATTTATGACGCGTATCTTGCCGGCGGACGGCGGAGGGAGGCGATGTTCCATGGAGAGACGGCACGGACAGAACCAGGAGGAGAGGCCCAGGCGGCAGTCCCGGGCAGCGAAGGAGGGGCGGGCTAAGGGCCTGTCCTCCACCGAGCTGCTGCTGGTGCGCAAGGACCTGGGGACCATCTGGGCCCGGAACAGCCAGCGGGCGCTGCTGGTTCTGCTGCCCATCGCCCTGGCGGTGGTTTTGCCGGCGGTGTACTTTGCGGCCATCTCCCTGCTGCCGGTGGAGGAGGGGGCCCGCCTGCCCCAGGCCCTGCTGGCGCTGCTGCCCGAGTACGCGGCAGAGCTGGACTACCGCCAGAGCTGGCTGGCGGCCTTTACCGAGCTGCTGTGTCCGCTGCTGTTTTTGTGTGTGCCCATTCTCACAGCAGCGGCCTCAGCCAGCTACGCCTTTGTCACCGAGCGGGAGAGCGGCACCCTGGAGACCCTGCTGCTCACCTCCATGGACGTGAAAGCCGTGTTTCACACAAAGGTGACCAATTGCACTCTGCTGTCGGTGGTGATATCGGCCCTGGCCTTTGTGGCATACGGAATCACCACGGTGATTGCAGAGGTGTTTGCCGGAGTGCCCTTGTTTTTCAACTTTGACTGGTTGATTTTACTGGTGCTGCTGATGCCGGCGTTGTCGCTGTTTTCTGTGGTGTTTGTGGCGTTGACTGTCACACGGGTGCACAGCACCGGGGAATCGCTGCAGACCATGGGCTACCTGATTCTGCCGGTGGCCGCGCTGTACCTGGCCCAGCTGACAGGGATTTTCCGGCTGAACATGGTGGCGCTGCTGATTGCGGCGGCCGTGCTGGCAGCAGCGGATGTGGTGCTGTTCAATATGGCCAGCCGGAGCTTTACCCCTGAGAAGCTGCTGGCAGAGGAGGAAGGGGAGTAGGCGGGAGGATTCTCCTGTCCCCAGGCTCCACTTGACAGACCGGGGAAAATCTGTTAAAGTAAAAGGCAGTCAACAGCAAAGGAGGCATTCTCATGGAGATACACTACAAACCCCAGGGCGTGTGCAGCAGAGCCATTGACATTGTGCTGGACGGGGACACCATCCAGTCGGTGACCTTTACCGGCGGCTGCAGCGGCAACACCCAGGGGGTGGCCGCGCTGGCCCAGGGCATGACCGTGCAGGAGTATATCAAACGCTGCAAGGGCATTAAATGCGGCATGAAGAAGACGTCCTGCCCGGCCCAGCTGGCTGAGGCGTTGGAGGAGGCTCTTAGCGCCGCCACAGTATAAGAACTTGGTTCAATAGGAGTTTGCGCCTGCCTTTTTGGCAAATTTCACTGTTGACTGTGTTGCAAACAGCAGAATTTGCTCGAAAATCCAGGTGCAAATCCTATTGAGATGTATTGTGTAAAGGGTGGTTTCACCACCCAAATACACATTGGCTGGCGGTTCATTTGTGGCAGAATGACAGAGGCTGAAAAGGCGGTGATCGACCAGCAGGAGAGAAGCGAAGCGGGAGCGTCCGGGGATGGCCTGGGCGCTCCATTCTCTTTGCCAGCCCTCTGCGAAGAGCGCACTTACTCACCACCCGCAAGCGGGCGGTGGTACTGCCTGCGGCAGTCGTGCGCTCTCCGAGGGGCGGCCCGCCGGGCGGACCTTCCCTGCCCAGTATGGACAGGCCAGCAGACGCCACCGGCGGCTTGTGCATCGGGCGGAGCTGCGCCGATGCACTGGGGGCTTGGGGGCCATCGGCCACCAATAAGCTGCGCCGGGTATATACCGGGGCATTGCTTGCTACTACTATCAGCGCCTATAAAAGAGTGTTGAAAGTCGTTTGCTGTCATGGTATACTCTATTTTAAGGACAGTGATGAAGGTGCGCGAAAAAAAGAGAAAAAATGTAGTCAATATTTTGACCTGTGTTCTCTCGGCGTTAG
>CAJUNQ010000096.1 GCA_910587835.1 uncultured Oscillospiraceae bacterium
ACCAACACACTGAGATGTGTCCAAGCGGTGCTATCCGGCACTGTTTGGGCGTTTTTTGTACCAATATGGGTGGTCTATAACGGTATTCCACCCACTGTTTCCACACAGTTTTTCCGCGTGTGGGTCAGGGTGTGGGTCAAGAGCCAAAACTCAAAGCAAAGGCACGGGCATAAAGACATAGAATCGCCCTCAAAATTTGCGCCGCAAAACAAAGAAAAGCTGTTTTTCGCGCTCAAAACACAATCGAAACCAGAGTCCCCTCCCCGACCCCGCTGGACAGCCTGACCGCCGCCCCATGGATCCCCGCTATATGCTTCACAATAGACAGCCCCAGCCCTGTGCCGCCCGAGGCCTTTGACCGGCTCTTATCTACCCGGAAGAACCGCTCGAACACCCGCGCCTGATACTCTTTCGGTATGCCGATGCCTGTATCCTTCACGGTCAGCACTGTGCTGTCTCCATTTTTTGTGACGCTCATCTCCACACTGCCACCGTCCACATTGTACTTGATAGCGTTGTCGCATAGATTATAGACCATCTCATAGAGATACCCCGGCACCCCCATAACGATGGCCGGCTCCCCGCTGACAGACAGAGCAACATTCTTCTCCTTTGCCCTGCCCTCTAACGCCGCGACCGCCGCCCGGGCAGTCTCGTACAGGTCGACCGGCTCCATACCGGCGGGGGCTCCCTCGTCCAGCCGGGACAGGTGGATGATATCCTCCACCAGGGACATCATTCGGGCCGACTCGGTGCGGATGAGATGGATAAACTCCGGCGCGTCCTGGGGCTTTACCGTGCCGTCCTCCAGCATCTCCGCGCTGCCGGTGATGACCTGCAGGGGCGTTTTCAGCTCGTGGGACACATTTGCGGCGAACTCCCGGCGCATCCGCTCAGCCTCCGCCTGCTCGGTCACATCGAAAGCCAGCAGGACCGTTCCGGCAGGCGCTCCGTCAGTTTGTATGCGGCTCAGATCAAGCTGGTACTCCCTGCCGTCCCGCTCCATTCTGAGCTCGCTGTGCCCCTGCCCGGCAGCCTCTTCCAGCGCCGCGCTGATGGCATGGCTGTGGTCAACAAGCAGGAAATCCTGCCCCAGGCAGGAGCTGTCCGTATGGAAAATAGTCTTTGCCGCCGGGTTCATGCTGACGATTTTGCCGTCCCTGTCCAGCAGGACCAGCCCCTCGTTCATGTGGGAGGTTATCTGCACGAACTCATCGGCCCGCTTTTTCAGGCTCTGCATTTGCTCCGATATCTGCAGCCGCTGGCGGTGTATCTTTTTGAGCAGCGGGGCCAGCTCCTCATAGGTCTCGTTCTCAAGTGGCCTGTCCAGGTCCAGCCGGTTCAGCGGCCGGACAATGCGCTTTGCAAGCCTATGGGCCAGCAGGGCCGAAAACACCACAGCCAGTATGCCCACAATCGTCATGGGTTGGAGCATGGCCATCACCAGGGTGAACATGGTAGCCCGGCTGACGGAAATCCTCAGCACCGTGCCGTCGCTCAGCTTGCGGGCCCGGTAGAAGGTCTCCTCGGTCATGGTGCCGGAAAAGCGGGAGCTCTCGCCCTCGCCGCCCAGAAGCGCCTCCTGTATTTCCTCCCGGTTTCCGTGATTGCCCAGCTTTCTATAGTCCTCAGCCGTGTCGAGGAGCACCGTCCCATCCGGGGAGACCCATGTCAGGCGGTAGCTTTTGCTGTCTATGCCCTCAAGATAGTCCCTTCCGCCTTTCTCAACCCCCTGGGCCGCAAGGTACAGCTCGTCCGCCAGCTGGCTTTCCTCAATGTCCCGGTAGTACTGGTATAGGCAACCCATCACAATGATGATGTTTGCCAGCAGCACCGCCGCCGACACCGCCAAAATGGAGTGAAAAATCCGCTTAGTCATTCTGACGCCTCCAGACGGTAGCCGACGCTTCGCACGGTCTTTATCATGGAGCCGGACTTTCCCAGCTTCTGCCGCAGGGTCTTGATGTGCATGTCAACCGTCCGGGTCTCCCCGGCGTACTCCACGTCCCAGACCTCAGCAAGGAGCTGCTCCCGGGTGAACACCATCCCGGGTCGGGACAGGAACAGCCTCAGCAGCTCGAACTCCTTATAGGTCAGGTCCACCCGCCCGCCGTCCGCCGTTACGGTGCGCTCCCCGGTATTCATCCGAAGGCCGCCCGCCTCGACGATGTTCTCCTCTTTGGGGGCGCAGCGCCGGAGTACGGCCTTCACTCTCGACACCATCTCCGTCATGCCGAAAGGCTTTGCAATATAGTCGTCCGCGCCCATATCAAGGCCCGTGACCTTGTCGTATTCCGTACCCTTTGCCGTGGCCATGATAACCGGAATCCCGGCGGTGGCGGTATGGGCGCGGAGCCTTTTCAGGATGGACAGCCCGTCATCCCCGGGCAGCATGATGTCCAGGAGGATCAGCTGGGGCGGCTCGCTCCGAATGGCCTCAAACAGGCCGCCGCTGTCGGGAAAGCCCCTGACCTCAAACCCGGCGGCTGTAAGGGCATAGCTCATCAGCCCCCTTATGCCGTCGTCGTCTTCCACACAGTATATCATAATGCTCCCCTCCTTCGCCGGTCTATTGTACCACATCCCTTTTCTCTTCGCAAGCCGGGGCCAGGTCTTTCTCCCCTGTCACGGAGAATATCACCCACTGGGCAATGTTCACTGCATGGTCGCCGATGCGCTCCAGGTACTTGTCTATCATCATCAGGTCCAGGGCGTATTCCCCCTCCGAGGGCTCCCGGGCTATCCGCTTGATCAGCGAGCGCCTGACCCGTTTGAAGTAATCGTCCAGCAGGTCGTCGCCGGCAATGACAGACGCCGCAAGGGCCGTGTCCCTTGACACATAGGCGTCTACGCTGTCGGTCACCATTTTCACCGCCGAGCGGGTCATCTCGTGGATATGCTCCATGCGCTCCGGGGCGTGGCCCTCGTCTATCAGGATGAGGGCGATCTCGGCAATGTCCTCGGCTTGGTCGCCGATGCGCTCCATATCCGTGATAATCTTCAGCGCGGCGGATATCTGCCTCAAATCTCTCGCCACCGGCTGCTGTTGTAAGAGGAGCTTTAAGCACAGGCTCTCGATGTCCCGCTCCATCTGGTCCGTCTCGGCGGCGATGGCGGCCACCTTTTCCGCGTGCTCCCGGCTTCCCTCGTCCAAGGCCCTGGAAGCCAGGGAGATGGCCTCCTCACACAGCGCGCCCATCTGTATCAGCTCCCTGTTCATCCGGGCAAGCTGTTCATCGAACCGGTTCCTCATCATCCAAACCTCCCCGTAATGTATTCTTCCGTCTTTTTCTGCTCCGGCCGGGAGAAAAGCTTCTCCGTGCCGCCGAACTCCACCAGCTCCCCCAGCAGGAAGAACGCCGTGTAGTCTGAGACCCGCACCGCCTGCTGCATATTGTGGGTCACCATGACGATTGTGTACTTCTCCCTGAGCTGCATTGTAAGCTCCTCTATCTTCCCGGTGGAGATGGGATCCAGGGCACTGGTGGGCTCGTCCATGAGCAGCACCTTTGGCTCCACGGCCAGGGCCCGGGCGATGCACAGCCTCTGCTGCTGGCCCCCGGAGAGGCCCAGGGCGTTCTTTTTCAGCCTATCCTTCACTTCGTCCCAGATGGCCGCGCCCCGGAGGGAACGCTCCACGATATCGTCCAGCTTGGCCCGGCTTTTGACCCCGTGGGTGCGGGGGCCGTAGGCGATGTTGTCGTAAATGCTCATAGGGAAGGGGTTCGGTTTCTGGAACACCATGCCTATCTCCCGGCGGAGCCCGTTTACGTCCACGTCGGGCCCATAGATATTTTTACCCCCATACCTCAGCTCGCCGGTTATCTTCACCCCGGGGACCAGGTCGTTCATGCGATTCAAGGTCTTGAGAAATGTGGACTTTCCACAGCCGGACGGGCCGATAAAGGCGGTGATGCTGTTCTCATAGATGGGAATGCTCACATTTTTCAGCGCCTGGGTGCTGCTATACCATAAACAGAGGTCTTTTGCGGTGATAATTTCCTCCATTGGCTCATGCCCTCCTTTTCTTGAAATACCAGCCTGCCAGAGCGGCACAGAGGTTGACCAGCAGGGTCAGCACCAGCAGAATTGCCGCGATGGCAAAGGCCGCTTCAAACTCGCCCCGGTCTTTGGCGTAGACGTACATGGCAACCGTCAGGGAGGCCCCGGAGCTGCCCAGCCCGGTGAAGAAGCCGTTGAGTACATGGGCAAACCCGGCAGTGAAGAGCAGCGCCGCCGACTCGCCCAGAATACGCCCCACGGACAGTATGCAGCCGGTAATCACGCCGTCCACGCACCCGGGCAGCACCACCGTGCGCACCACCCGCCACTTGCCCGCGCCCAGGCCGAACGCCCCCTCGCGGTAGCTTTGTGGGACGGTCTTCAGGCTCTCCTGGGCCGTGCGCATGACAGTGGGCAGGTTCATGATGACCAAAGTCAGCGCCCCTGCCAGCAGGGAGGTGCCGAAGGTCCCGGCAAAAAGCATCATGCCCACGAAGCCGTAGATGATGGAAGGTATGCCCGAGAGGGTCTCGGCGGCGTACTCGATGACGGACACCAGCCTTTTGCTGGACGCGTATTCGGTCAGGTACACAGCCGCTCCCACCCCCAGGGGCAGCACAACGGCGAGGGCTGCTAAGATAAGGTAGAGGGTATTGAGGATGTCCGGCAGGATACCGATACGGTCGTTCAGTATGCTGGGGCTGGTGGAGAGCAGCTGCCAGGTGATGTTGGGCAGGCCCTTGCAGAGTACATAGAGGATGATGAACAGTGCGAAGCCGCAAGTTATGGCAACGGAGAGGGCCATAAGGCCGCGCATGGCGAAGGAGTATGCTTTTCGTCTCATGTCAGCCCTCCTTGCTCCGCTTGAGGAAAAAGTTCAGCGCGGCGTTTATCAGCAGGATGAACAGGTACAGCACCAGGGCGATGGAGAACAGCGCCTCTCTTTGCAGGCTCCCTGGGCTGGAGTAGGACATCTCGCTGGCAACTGCAGTGGTGAGAAAGCGCACGCTCCCGAAGATGGAGGGCATGTTGGGCACGTTGCCGGAGACCATCATCACGGCCATAGCCTCGCCGATGGCCCGGCCAACCCCCAGCACTACCGCCGCCGCGATGCCGCTTTTGGCGGCGGGAGCCGTTACCTTAAAGTATGTTTCTACAGGAGTGGCACCCAGGGCCAGGGAGGCCTCCTCATATTCGTGGGGAACAGCCTCAAGCGCTGTCACTGATACCTTTATAATAGAAGGCAGTATCATGACCGCCAGCACGATAATCGCCGCCAGCAGACTTGCCCCGTCCGGGACATGGAACAGTGTGCGGATTCCCGGCACCAGAATCAGCATACCCACCAGGCCGTACACCACCGAGGGGATGCCCGCCAGCAGGCTGACCGCGCTCCCTACTACGGACTTCACTCTGAGCGGGGCCAGCTTCGCAAGGTACACCGCCGTGAAGAATCCCACCGGCACCCCGAACAGGGTGGCCCCCGCCGTGCCGTATACGCTGGTGAGGATGAAGGGTAAAATGCCGAACTTAGGGTCCTGGGCGGTGGACTCCCAGGTGTCTCCCAGCAGGAAGTCGAACAGGCCGATATCTCGGATGGCCGGTATGCCGGACAGTACCAGAAAGATGGTGATGAGTAGCACACAGCCTACTGTGACAAGGCCAAGCATGAGGAACAATCCGTGGAAAAACCGCTCTGTAAACTGCCGGCAGACCCGGGGCCTCCGCCTAAGCTGTGCGCGGGAGGTCTGTATGTTTTCCATAGGGCGGCCCTCAGTTGGCCGGGACCGCGCCCGCGCCGGAAATCAGCGGGGCCGCGTCGGCGGAGGTGGCGAAGTCGAAGAAGGCCTGGGCCGTTTCGGAAAGCTCTTCCCCGGTTTTCGTCACCAAAATAAAGGGGCGCTGGATAACGTAGCTGCCGTCCTTCACGGTATCTTCTGTGGGAGCCACGCCGTTTACCGTAATGGCCCGGACACTGTCCTTCACCGAGGCCAGGGAAGCGTATCCGATGGCGTCCGGGTTCTGAGCCACGGCGGTGATCACGTCGCCGGTAGAGGTCAGTTCCTGGCGGTACTGGCATTTCTCCTCGGTGCCGGTGATGGATTCAAAGCCGTCCCGGGTGCCGCTGCCCGCCTCACGGCCGATGAGCACCACGGGCGCGTCATTGCCGCCCGCGTCCTTCCAGTTCTCGATCTCCCCGGTGTAGAGCTTAGCAATAGTCTCCGTGTCCAGGTCTGCCACAGGATTCTCCGGGTTGACGATAACGGCAATACCGTCATAGGCCAGTACCGTGGCGGTCAGGCCCTGGGAGGCTTCCTCCTCCTTCAGCTCCCGGCTGGAAAGGCCGATGTCACAACGCCCCTCCATAACGGCCTGGATGCCCGAGCCGGAGCCGGTGGGGTTGTAGGTGAAGGCGGCGCCTTCATTCTGCTCCTGGAAGGATTCTCCCAGCGCGCCGATGACCTTCTCCATGGAGGTGGAGCCGTCTGTGGAGACAGTACCGGCGGTTTTCTGGGTGCAGCCGGTGAGAATGGTGGCGGCGGTCAGGGCCGCCAGTGCAAGTGTGGTGATTTTCTTCATGTGAATTTCCCCTTTCAGTTTTATGCTTTAATGATAGGGGATCATTGTAAAACTCAAAAGGGGCTCTGTGTAAAATCCAGGTAAAACCCATAATAATTTGCGCCACTAAACAAAGAATACGTCGGTCAGAAATTAGAATTCACTCAGCCACTCTTTAAACTCATCAAAAGACATTTTACCGGCAGCGCATTCGTCACGCTTACCCTTTGCCGCAGCGCTCCAAGCATAGAACGCACCGGGGCTGATCTTCCCCGCCTTAATCCAGTTGAATCGCTTTTTATACTCCCGGCGGTACTCCTTGAATAGTTCGTCCGAGTTTTTCTTCTCCGCCCAGCGCTTTACCGCGCCAACCTCTCTGCAAGTGTGCCCGTTCTCGTCAACGGTCAAATTGCAGAACTCTGCCGTATTGCGCCGGGGGATGGCAAAATATTTGCCACAGTACGAGCAGATACGCATACGCTGTTCTCGCTTGACACACTCCCGGAGGGAGAACTCTACCAGGTCGGAGATAGAAGTTGGGTGTAACACTTCGGCAAAAGTACCGTTGCCGGTTCGCTCATAGATGGTAGAGATTGGCCTAAACTGATAGGCATAGAGCGGTTCTCTTTTCTCTTTGTCCAGATACGCTTGTAACTTTTCATGAACAGGTCTCTTCTTGCCGTCATCGATGTCAAGTACATCTTGGAACAGGCGCATGATTTGTTTTTGGAGCGTATCGAGGTCGCAGGGGATGTGCCGCAGCTGCTTGTGGGGGAGAATCTCTTGAACATCATCAGGATGTTGCTCTGCATTGCGGAACCGCGCCTGCCAGTCAAAACGTAGAAACTCGAAATAGATGTGTTTCTTAGCAAGTTCCTCCAGAGTGCTCATCACTATTCCCCTTGAGTCTGCATCCCGTTCCCGGTAAAAATTCAGCAGGGCCTTGTCCATTTTCTTAAACAGGTTCTCCATCGGCCAGATGTCCAAATAGGTGAATCGCAAGAGGCTTTCCAGAAATGGGAAGTCTTTTTCTTTTTTGTGTGAGCGTTCGAACGTCAAATCTTTGTAGACAAAATACTCGCGGCCCTCTTCAAAGTAGGTGTAGAACAGATAGTCAGCCATCTTGGTTGCACTCCTTTTGGAAAGATAAAAATATTTTTGAAATTGTCCTTGACAAATGAGCTGCCATGTGTTACCATATGACGGCCGGTAAATCAAACTGTCTTTAAGAATTAGTCTACAGCAAGCGGACAGAAAAGTCAAGATATTTTTTAGGAGGTGCGGAGTGGTTCAATCAAAGTTCAAAAGTTATGACGAACTGCCACTGTTTCTCAATGCGAAAACAGTGGCAGAAGTCTTGGGAATTTCAGTTGCGGGGGCCTATGAGTTGCTGCATCAGGAGGACTTTCCTGTGCTGAGAATCGGTTCGCGCCTGGTGGTTCTCAAGGAGAAATTTCTCTCGTGGGTCGAGAGTCAGACAGGAGGTAATGAGATATGAGTAATTTCTTGAGAGCATCATGCAGCGGAGCAAAGAATTTCTTTCCTCTGCCAAACGCAATTTTCAGTTTAGGTTTGTCGGCTGGCGAGCTGGCTGTCTACGCTTATCTCATGTATTGCGAGGACAGGAAGTCGCATCAGTGCTGGCCAAGCTACAAAACTATTGGCAAGGCGGTGGGCATGAGCGAGAACACGGTGCGGAAATATGTGCGGGAGTTGGAGTACAAAACGCTTATCCTGACGGAGCCGACAAAGTATGAATCTGAGAATGGGCAGGTTCG
>CAJUNQ010000097.1 GCA_910587835.1 uncultured Oscillospiraceae bacterium
ACGTGGAGAAATATGGAACAACGAAAAGCAAACGGCATTTATTGAATCTCTTTATATGGAGATAATGATTCCACCAATTTATGTTGTTGAGGTCCCGGCGAAAGATATGCTGGAAGAGAACAAGTATGAAGTGGTTGATGGTAAACAGCGGCTAACAGCAATTAGGGAGTTTATCATAGAGAAGCTTCGCTTGAATGAACGAAATCTGGAATATTATGCAGACATTTTCGGAGGAAGATTGTTTGCGGAAATCCGAGAAATCGACCCAGAAAAAACTTCGCAGATGCTATCTTCTGTATTAGATATTTATGTAATCACTGCCAATTCCCCTGAGTTTACAAAGTATGATATTTTTGCCCGCCTAAATAAAGGAGCTGAAAAACTGAAGGTTAATGAAATTCGCCGTGCAATTTACAGATCAACTATATCTGATAGAATCACTGAGTTTGTGAAAAACCAGCTAGAAACAAATGAAGATGAATACAGAATTGTCTTTTCGGGCAACGACATTAAGCGTTATGAGGATTATGGCCGTTTTTATAGATCGGTTGCTTTTTTCTTGCGTTCAGAAATTGATGAAGGTGTAGTGAGAGGATATAACTCACGACCTCGTGAAATGATTAACAATGTTTTGCAGGAATGTCAGAAGAATAACGAAATTCTCGCGGAAGAAAAGCTCGTAACAATTTTGGAAAAAACTTTAATAATTAAAAAGGAATTTGCGAACACACCAACCTCAGATTATATTATAGATGCACTAATACCTTTCGCTTTAGATGAAACGTGTGATATTGTGCAACGGGCGAAAGAAGTGTTATCGGACGCTACAATTTTGACCACACTTAAAAATCACCTGCCACAACGAGCAATGTAAACCTCAGGTTGCGTCGTGTACGGCAAATTATAAGAGGCAGATGAAATGAGTAGCATAAAAGCGGCGAGCAGAGAAACCATCTCTCTTCAACTAAAATCACTTCTGATTTATGACTTTCTTAGGTCATATAATCTATTTGAAAAGTATGTCCGCAATGCGTTTGAGGCCTCTCTTCCTACTCTCTCCACATCGACTATGCAACAAATGTATTTCCTTCTCGGAGGGAGGATAGGAACATATATTGAATATCAGGGTCCATGTATCAAATTGACTAGTATTTCTTATAAAGACGATGAACAGTTCAAAAATTTCTCTGTTAACCAGATAGTTAGACTGTTTAAAGTAAGCCATTGTATCGAGGCATTCGAATTTGAAATTGTCTCTTTGCAACGTCCTCGCACTAGTTATCCATTTATCGATTGTGCAGTCAAACTCATAAATATGAGGAACAAACTTGCCCATGAACTTGAGGAATTGCACTTTAAAGATTCTGATTTGATAGAGTTACTATCTCTGGACAATATAAGGAAAGAACCATTTGAATTACTACAAAATTATGATATCGGAAACCTAGATGATTCAACAAAATATATTGCAAGTAACATTATTTATATGCGAAGATTGATACAACATTTGGAAGAAATCATACGCTAAATTGCTTTATTACATAATCATTTCGCAACAAATTTGAAGTAAATGATTAGCGAGAAAGACAACTGCTGTTACTTAGAGATTGTCGCTTTTCCCTTTGTGTTTGTGATACTTTGCGATATGATTTGATAAAACATCCCCAAAGGAGCCACCCCATGCCCCCCATCGCCATCTACTCCCGCAAATCCAAATTCACAGGCAAAGGCGAAAGCATCGGCAACCAAATAGAGCTGTGCCGGGAATACATCCGTCTGCATAACGGCCCCAACGCCGCTGACGCTGCCCTCATCTTCGAGGACGAAGGCTTCTCCGGCGGCAACCTGAACCGCCCGGCCTTCCAGCAGATGTTGAGCGCCGCCCGCAGCCACGAGTTGAGTTCCATCGTGGTCTACCGGCTGGACCGTATCAGCCGCAACATCAGCGACTTTTCCACCCTCATTGAGGAGTTGAGCCGCCTGGGCGTGGCCTTCATCTCCATTCGGGAGCAGTTCGATACCGGCACCCCCATGGGCCGGGCCATGATGTACATCGCCTCGGTGTTCTCCCAGCTGGAGCGGGAGACCATTGCCGAGCGTATCCGGGACAATATGCACGAGCTGGCCAAGACCGGCCGCTGGCTGGGGGGCAACACCCCCACCGGCTATTGCTGCGAGAGCGTGCAGGCCGTCACCGTGGACGGCAAGACCCGTAAAGCCTGCAAGCTGAAACTCGTGCCAGAAGAGGGGGAGTTGGTGAAGAAAATCTACGCGCTCTATGCCCAGACCAACTCCCTCTCCAAAACAGAGGCCGAGCTACTGCGCCAGGGTGTCAAGACCAAAACCGGCCGGGATTTCACCCGGTTCTCTATCAAGAGCATTTTGCAGAACCCGGTCTACCTCATAGCCGACCAGGATGCCTATCAATTCTTCATTGACCGCAAGGCCGACCTGTTCTCCGCTCAGTCCGACTTCGACGGCACCCACGGTATGCTGGCCTACAACCGCACCGACCAGGAGAAGGGACGGGCCACAATCTACCTGCCGGTCGACCAGTGGATTGTCACCGTGGGCCAGCATGAGGGGCTGATACCGGGCCGCGAGTGGGTGAAGGTGCAGGCGAGCCTGGAGCAGAACCGCTCCAAGTCCTACCGCAAGCCCAGGAGCAACCAGGCCCTCCTTACCGGCCTGCTGTTCTGCTCCTGCGGCAGCCGGATGTACCCCAAGACCTCCAAGCGGCTGGGTGCGGACGGTCAGCCCCTTTACACCTACATCTGCAAGCGCAAGGAGCACAGCCAGGGGAGCCAGTGTGCCCAGAAAAACCTCAGCGGCAACCGGCTTGACGCCGCTGTTATTGAGGAAATCAAGGGGCTTGCTGAGGACAAAGCGGCATTTCTCAGCCAGCTTGAAAAAAGCAAGAGCTTCTACTCCGGCGATCGCACCGGCTATGATGAACAGTTAGCCGGTCTACGCAAGGAGTGTGCCGACGTTGAAAGCAAGCTCACCGCCCTGGTGGATTCCCTTGTCGAGCTGGACAGCGCCGCCGCCAAGAATCAGGTGGCAAAACGCATTGATGAGCTGACCGCACAGAAAGAAACCCTCCAAGCCCGAATCACCGAGCTGGAGGGCCTGACCGCCCAGCACTCCCTCAGCGGCGAGGAATTTGACCTGATAGCCCAGCTCCTCTCTGTGTTCCGCACCACCATCGATTTACTATCTGTAGAGGAAAAGCGCGCCGCCATCCGCACCATCGTGCAGAAGGTGGTCTGGGACGGTAATTTGGCCCATGTGGTGCTGTTCGGCGCGGAAGGGGACGTGGACTATACAACTGTCCCAGATTTGATTCTCTCATGTGAGGGTAGCAAATGAAATCCTCATGTTCTTCCGTGCTGGGAAAAAGTCGGCCCAGGATGTGTCTATCAACGAGCCCATTGACACGGACAAGGACGGCAACGCTCTGACCCTGATGGACACCATGGCTGTGGACGACACGGTGATCGATGACATTGACGTGCGCATGAAAAGCGAGAAACTGTACGACTACCTCCCCGCCCTGGAGCCCCGGGAGCGCAGCGTCATTTGTATGCGCTACGGCCTGGGGGGGCGCAAGCCCCTGGCCCAGCGGGAGGTGGCCCAGCGGCTGGGCATCTCCCGGTCCTATATCTCCCGCATTGAGAAAAAGGCCCTGGAAAAGCTGCGGGCCCGGTTTCAGGAACCGCCGGAATAGAGAGACAGCAAAAAGGACACAGGCCATGGGCTTGTGTTTTTTTGCTGTCTCTCTTTACTTTGCCAATTTTTTGTGATAAGATAGTCGCATACCACACAACCCAAAACTGCTACCAGATGCGTGCATTCTTACCAACTCAGGTAAAAATGCAGGCTCTGCCTTTGTGCACGCATTTGGAAAGCATAAAGGGGTTGTGTGGTAGCAGCGGGAGCCATGCGTTTTTCGTGCGCGGCTTTCGGCTGCGCACTTTTTGTTTTAAGGAGATGGTGCGCCCGGAATGGTAATGGCAGCTTGATGGGAATGAAACGATGGGACAAGGGAAGGCCTTTTCATAAAAAAATACCATGACAGCCTTCCTGGATTTCCGGCTTTTTTGCAGGTTGGAAATCCTGTCGAATACTTGATTATCAGAAAGAAACATGGTATAATTCTGTGTTAGAACGCCTGCTTTTAACAACTAATAGGGAAAAGGATCGTGAGTATACATGAAAAAGATAATTGCCGTTCTGCTGGCAGTGTTTATTCTGGCAGCGGGCCTTTGGGTGCCTGCCGCAGCTTCTGACGAAGAAATCAGCCCTATGCTCGGAGACGCTCCCACCAGCGCAGAGGAGGACGCCGCCCCCGCGCCGGAGGAGAGTCCTGCTCCCGAGGAGAGCCCCGCGCCTGAAGAGACCCCTGTGCCGGAGGAGACCCCTGCGCCGGAGGAGACCCCTGCGCCGGAGGAGACCCCTGCGCCGGAGGAGACCCCCGCCCCCGATGGGTCTCCGGCTCCGGAGGAGAGCCCTGCGCCCGACGGGTCCCCCGAACCTAATGAGTCTCCCGAGCCGGACGGGTCTCCTGACCCCGATGAGTCTCCTGCGCCGGAGGAGACGCCTGACCCCAACGGGTCTCCCGAGCCGGACGACACCCCGGAGCCCAGTCCCACCCCTGGCCCCACCCTGACCACAGAGCACCGCCCCTACTTCACCGGAAACCAGGACCAGGTCTTCCCCAACAAGAGCATGACCCGGGCTGAGGCTGCGGTGGTGCTGTACTCTCTGCTGGACACTGTGCCTGAGGGCGACGAGGTGAGCTTTCCGGATGTAAAGGAGAACTCCTGGTATGGAAAGCCGGCTCTGACCCTGGCCGGGCTGGGAGTGTTCAATGGTAATGACAAGGGGTACTTTCTGCCAAACCACACCATCACCCGCCGGGAGTTTGTGGTGGTGCTCTCCCATTTCTTCCCCGGGGAGGCAGAGGGCGCGCCTGAGGTGAGCTTCCCTGATGTGACAGACAGCATGTGGGGCAGCAAGGCCATTTACGCCGCTGCGGCCAAGGGCTGGGTCACTGGCTGCGACGACGGGAATTTTCAACCGGACCGGGGCGTTACCCGGTCTGAGGCGGCGGTGATGCTCAACAACGCTTTGGGCCGCAAGCCCGACCGGGCCAAGCTGCAGGCTGGGGGCGACCCACTGGTGTTCCTGGACCTGGCCTCTACGCACTGGGCCTATGCCCACATTATGGAGGCCTCGCTGGAGCACACCCACACAGACGATGGAGAGAAGTGGGCCTCCTACCAGGTCCCTGCTGCGGCCCACAAAAAGGGAGGCCACCTGATTGGCGGCGAGCTGTACTATGTGGACGAAAACGGCCATTGGGCCAAAAATACCACCATCGGTGTGCTGCGGTTTGACGCAAATGGCCGCTACACCACTGGCAACGCGGAGCTGGACCGCATGCTCACTGCCTTTGTGAAGGCCAACACCAAGGAGGGCGACACCAACCTGAACAACTACCGTCGCCTGCACAACCTGATTTCTACCTGGCCCTACCGGGCGGGCAGCTACCTGGGCAAGGGCTCTGAGGACGGCCAGACCGGCTGGGAGGCCACCATGGCCCTGGATATGCTGAAAAACCGTAAGGGCAACTGCTACCGCTACGCGGGGCTGGGCACCATACTGGCCCGCAAGCTGGGCTTTCAGGCCACGGGTATTTCCGGCAAGGTGAATATTGGCTACGGCTTTGTTCTTCACGGCTGGGTGGAGATTGTGGAAAACGGCCAGACCTATATCTGCGACCCCCAGCAGCAGTACCGCTTCCCCAACAGCAAGCTGTTTATGAAGAAATACAGTGAGCTGACCGGCCGGAAGTATTCGGTAAAAAATGTCGTGAAAAAGTAAATCTTCTACCCAAAGGGTTTTGTGTGCGGATTTTCGAGCAAATTCAGCCAAGAGCAAAGCGGGAAGACGCAGGCAGCCAGACCGGTCACGGTTTTGCCGAGGCGTCTTCCCAGCAAGCTCCGGGGCTGGGTTTGCCGGAAGGCCGCGCACATGATCCTTTTTTATATATAGATCCCTGACTGAAAAAATCAAGAAGCTCTGGAAAGGAAACCCTGCGTTATGAAAAAAATCCTGCTCGCTCTCTGCGCCCTGCTGGCCTTTGTTCTGCTCCTTAGTCTCTCTGCCTGCGGCGGAGACGGGGACTCCTCTGCCGAGGCCAGCCCTTCGCCCTCCGCCGCGCCCAGCGCCACCCCCAAGGCCTCTGCTACGCCCAAGGCGTCTCAAAGGCCCAAGGCCACGGCAACCCCCAAGCCCACCCCCACTCCTGAGCCCACAGAGGCCCCCACGGAGGCTCCCACCCCCACCCCCGAGCCGGTGGAGCAGGAGCCGGTGGACAATGACCCGCCCCCCAGCGACGACGGCGGCGATGTGTGGGTAGAGCCCTCGGGCAACGACGACCCTCCCCCGGCCCCGGACCCCGAGCCTGACCCGGAGCCCGCTGCCAATCCCGCCGACTATATTGGCAGCAGTGTAGACGCCCTGTACGCCGTGTTCGGCTACCCTGGCAGCAGCGACTACGGCCCCAGCTGCATTGGCCCGGGCGAGGACGGCCAGCTGTACTATAGCGGCTTTACCGTTTACACCTACCGGGAGAACGGTGTGGAGACCGTGAAGGACGTGGGATAAGGTATGGTATTCAGCTCTCCTGCCTTCCTGTTCGCCTTTCTGCCTGTGACCTTCTTGCTGTACCGGCTTATTCCCGGCCAAGGGCGGGGCTCAGTCACCGCGAAAAACGCCTTGCTGGCAGTGTTGAGCCTGGTCTTCTACGCCTTTGGCGAGCCGGTATATGTGCTGCTGCTTCTGGCCTCGGTGGTGGTGAACTACCTCAGCGGCCTGCTGCTTGCCCCGGGCCGTAAGGGCCGGCGGGCGGTGGTGGCAGGGTCAACGGCAGTCAACCTGGGGCTGCTCTGCGTGTTCAAGTACGCGGACTTCGCCGTGGGCGCCCTGAACGGCCTGGGCCTCTCTCTGCCCCTGCCGGACATTGCCCTGCCAGTGGGCATCTCCTTTTTCACCTTTCAGGGGCTGTCCTATGTGGTCGACTGTTACCGCGACCCCTCTTTGGCCAGCAAAAGCCTGTTAAAGCTGACCCTGTACATCTCCTTCTTCCCCCAGCTGATTGCCGGTCCCATTGTCAAGTATCATGACGTGAGCCAACAGATTGACAGCCGTGAGACCAGCCCCGGCCTTACCGCGGACGGCGTCCGCCGGTTTATTCTAGGACTGTCGAAGAAGCTGCTTATCGCCAACACGGTGGGCCATATGGCGGACCTGGTGTTTGGAGCCGCCCCGGCGCAGCTGGATGTGCGCTCTGCCTGGCTGGGCGCCCTGTGCTACTGCCTGCAAATTTATTTCGACTTTTCCGGCTACAGCGACATGGCCATTGGCCTGGGAAGAATGTTCGGCTTTCAGTTTCAGGAGAATTTCAACTACCCCTTTGCCAGCGGCTCCATCAAGGAATTCTGGCGGCGCTGGCATATCTCCCTGTCCAGCTGGTTCCGGGACTATCTGTACATCCCCCTGGGCGGCAACCGCCGGGGCAAGGCCCGCACCCAGTGGAACAAGTGTCTGGTGTTTTTCTGCACCGGGCTCTGGCACGGAGCCTCCTGGAGCTTTGTGCTGTGGGGCCTCTGGCATGGGGCTTTCATTATTCTCGAGGACCTGCTGCCCCCGCCGGGACGGGTGCGCCGGGTTCTGTGGCGGCCTGCGACCTTGCTGGCCGTGCTGCTGGGCTTTGTGCTGTTCCGGGCAGAGACCCTGGCCGGGGCCGGGCTCATCTACCAGAATATGCTGGCGGGCTTCCGCTTCACCTTGCAGGGGGAGTCTCTGCTGCGCAGCCTGCTCACTCCCTTGAATCTGTGGGCCCTGGGGGCGGGCTGTATGTTCTCTCTGCCCATTCTGCCCCGGGTAAAGGCCCTGGCCCAAGGAGAGGGCGGCCTGGCCCTGACCATGCGGGGCCTCTCCTATGTGTGGGCGGGAGCGCTGTTCGCGGTGTGCGTGCTGCATCTCTCCGGCGCGGAGTTCGACCCCTTTATCTACTTCCGATTTTGAGGTGAGCCATGAAAAAGCTGTTTCACATTCTCTTTACGGTCCTCTTTCTGGCCGCCTGTCTGGTCCCCGGCCTGGGGCTGACACTGCTGGGCCCTGCCTCCCCTGGAGGCAACGAGACCGCTGTTCCCGCGCCCGCCCTAACCCGGCCTGACGGCTCCTTCAACGTGGAATTTCTCTCTGACGCTGCCAACTGGTTCTCTCGCAGCTTCGGCTTCCGGCAGGAGCTGATCACCCTGGACGCGGGGCTGAAGGTGGGGCTGTTCCGCACCTCTCCCCAGTCCCTGGTGGCTTTGGGCGAGGGAGACTGGCTCTACTACGCCGAGACCCTGGACGACTACACCGGCGCGGACGTCCTGTCGGACCGCCAGGCATACTGCATCGCCCGAAACCTGCGGCTGGCCCAGGACTATGCCCAGAGCCAGGGGGCGGAGTTTGCGTTCACCATTGCCCCCAACAAGGCCTCCGTCTACCCCGAGCATCTCAGCCTCCCTCCCGCTGAAGTGGAATATGTGTCCCCGGCAGTGGAAGCGTTGAGACAGCAAGAGGTGAATTACGCCGACTTGTTTGGCCCCCTGCGCTCTGTGGAGGGGGAAGACCTGTATTTTACCCTGGACTCCCACTGGACCAACCGGGGCGCGGCCCTGGGGCACGATGTCCTCCTGAAAGCCCTGGGCCTGCCCGCCGGAAACGCCTTTGACAAGAGCGGCGGCTATCAGCCTGTTCATCGGGGCGACCTGCACGAAATGCTCTACCCGGCCTCCTCCCGGCTGGACCAGGAGTTTGTGTTTGACCCGCCCCTGGCCTTTACCTACGCCCGGCCCATCCGGGATGTGGACGACCTGCGGATTGAGACCACCAGCGCTGCGGAGAACGGGCCCCTGCTCATGTTCCGGGACTCCTTTGGCAACGCCCTGCACAGCCTGATGGCTGAGAGCTTCTCCTCTGCCCGCTTTTCCCGGGCAGTTCCCTACGACATGGGGCAGATCGGGGAGCTGGGGGCCGAATATGTGGTGGTGGAGATCGTGGAGCGCAACCTGCCGCTGCTGGCGGACGGGCCGTTTTTGATGCTCGCTCAGGAGTTGGAGGAAAGCCCGTGGGAAGGGGAAAGTATTCCTATAGAAGATTTGAAATTGGAGGAAGTAGGCAGCGTGAAGACCGAGTCCAGCGGCCAGTACAGAAAGGTGACGGCCACCATAGGAATTGCCTGTGATACAGACTCGCCGGTCTATCTGGTCACCTTCTCCGGTACTGCTTCCACCACCCTTCCCCTCACCTTCTGGGAAGCCCAGCCCACCTGTCTCAGCGAGAAAGCTACATCCTGCACAGCCTATTTCCCCGCTGAAACCCAGCTGGAAAGAGGTTTTTACATGGCCTTCCGCAAAGACGGCCAGTGGCGGATGGCCCGGACAGAGGAGGCAGACGTTTTGTCTGGTGAGGAGGGATAGCGTGGAGCTGAAACCAATCGCCCACATAGAGAGCCCCTTCCCCGAGAAGTTCGGGGTGCCCCGGCAGAGCGGGCTTATTGACAGCCTGCGGGCCTGGGTGGTGTTCGAGCCGGAGTACCGGGTGCGGGAGGCCCTGCGGGGCATAGAGGGCTTCTCTCATCTGTGGCTCATTTGGCAGTTTGACCGGGTGCCCGGCGATAAGTGGACCCCCACCGTGCGCCCGCCCCGGCTGGGGGGAAACAAGCGGGTGGGGGTGTTCGCCAGCCGCTCGCCTTTTCGGCCCAACCCTGTGGGGCTCTCCTGCGTGGAGCTGGACCGGGTGGACTATGAGGCCCTTGACGGCCCTCGTCTGCTGGTGCGGGGGGCCGACCTGGTGGACCGCACCCCTATTTTTGACGTTAAGCCCTATCTGCCCTCTGCCGACTGCAAGCCCGAGGCCACCGGCGGCTTTACCACCGAAAACCCCTGGCAGGAGCTGGAGGTGGAATTCCCCCCGGAGCTGCTGGCAAGGGTGCCTGAGGACCGGCGGGAGGCTTTGACCGCTGTGCTGGCCGCAGACCCCCGCCCCCACTACCAGAAGGACAGAACCCGGGTGTACGGCATGAGCTTTGGGGGCATGGAGGTGCGTTTTACTGTGGAGGACCTCACCCTGCGGGTAAGAGAGGTCTCGCCGCAAGGGCATAAGGCGGCAAAATAGCGGCCCCACCATGGACAAACCGCAAATTAAAAAGCCTGCCCTTCCTCTCCTTGGGACGCCAAGGGGGGGAAGGGCAGGCTTTTTGTTATATCTACTGTTCCGTTCAAAAAGGGCGTTTCTTCCCGCTTGAACCAGGAAGCTCAAAAATCAACATATACTGATTTTTAAGAGCCTTTCCTATACCCCTACAGCGGCAGCTTTTTTTATTCGACCATATCTGCAATTTCTATCTCAATGACTTGGGCGAAAGCTCCCCACCGGGCTCTCAGCGGTACAGAGGGCCGTAAGTCTGGCAGGCCCGGTAGTCTGCGGACTGGGCGTCCTCTGTGCCAAACGCTGCCCAGGCATGGGGGCGGAACACCCGCCCGGCCTCTACATTGTGCATGTTCACCGGAATGCGCAGCATAGAGGCCAGGGTGATGAGCTCGGCCCCCACATGGCCGTAAACCGTGACCCCGTGGTTCGCGCCCCAGTTGGCCATTACGCTGTACACATCGGCAAAGGCCCCCTGGCCGGTGAGCTTGGGCACAAACCAGGTAGTGGGCCAGCTGGGGTCTGTGCGCTTGTCAACAATATTGTGAATTTCGTCCGGCAGGTCTGCGGTCCAGCCCTCGGCCAGCTGAAGCACCGGGCCGATGCCCTCCACCACATTCACCCGCAGCAGGGTGACAGGCATCTCCGCCTGGCAGCGGAAGTGGCTGGAAAACCCGCCGCCCCGGAAGTATTCGTAGTTGGCCCGGCACCAGTCTGTGGCGGACAGGCAGGCTGAAACGTCCTCATCGGTCATGTCCCAGAAGGGCTTCATGCAGCCCTCGCCGGCCGCGTTCTTTGCCGCGCCGGAGCCGTCCAGGGCCGTGGCCCCGGAGTTGATGAGATGAATGAACCCATCCTTGGCCACCCCCTGAGGTCTGTGCCCGGTAACCCGCTCACAGGCCTCGGGGCTCCAATAGGTGCGCACATCGTGGAAGCAGGGGGCTGTGTCGCTGACCAAGGTGCCCAGCAGCATGGCCGCGCCGTTGAGGGTGTCGTTTTCCGTGGCAAAGGGAGTGGGGGGCTTTGTGCCGTTCCAGTCAAAGGTAGAGGCCATAATCGCCTCGGTAAAGTCCCCGTTGGGCAGCCAGTCCGTCCACTGACGCTGGCCCTGGAAGCCTCCGGCCACCGCGTTTTTACCCAGGGCCTCCTCGTGCCAGCCCAGCTCTGCCAGCTTGGGGTTGCCAAACAGAATGTCCCGGGTAATCAAGGTCATCTTTGCAATGAACGCCCAGTCCCTGTCCGCCGGCACCACCTTGGAGCGGGTGATGATCTCCGGGAAGGACTTGCCGCTATTCAGGTCAAAGCCCTCCCGGCAGTTGGCCTTGATCCAGGCCAGGGCCTTCTCATACTCGTCCTTGTCATAAATTTCCAGGGTGGCCCGGCGCAGCAGCTCGGTCATGTCCACCCACTCGGCCCGGATGCCGAAATATTTCTGGAACATGTCCGCATTGCAGAAGCTGCCCGCAATGCCCATGGCCACGCCCCCCAGGTTGACATAGGACTTGTTCTTCATCCAGCCCACTGCCACAGCGCCCCGGGCAAACCTCAGCAGCTTCTCCGCCACGTCGGCGGGGATGGAGCTGTCCCCCAGGTCCTGCACGTCATGGCCGTAGATGGAGAAGGCGGGCAGGCCCTTCTGGGCATAGGCGGCCATCACAGCGGCCAGATAGACCGCCCCGGGACGCTCGGTGCCGTTAAAGCCCCACACCGCCTTGATGGTCTGGGGGTCCATGTCAAAGGTCTCAGAGCCATAGCACCAGCAGGGGGTGACGCTGAGCGTGGCCACCACATTCTGCCCAGAGAACTGCTGCGCACACTGGGCCGCCTCGGCCCCGCCCCCAATGGTGGTGTCGCTGATAACACACTGCACAGGCGTGCCGTCGGGGTATTTCAGGGTGGCGCTGATCAGCTCTGCCGCGGCCCGGGCCATGCCCATGGTCTGGGCCTCCAGGCCCTCCCGGATGCCGCCCCAGCGGCCGTCGATCACAGGGCGGATGCCAATTTTTGGATACTGCATGTTCATTTCCTCCGTTTCTGTGTCAGTTGGAATGAGTGGGCTCCTCTGAATCCGGAGCCTCGTTTTTGTGAAGCAGGGGGTCCTGGGGGTTGAACTGCCGGTAGCCCGGGTGCCGCCCTGTGACCTGGTAGTAGCTCCGCAGGTCAATGAGCTTTTGAATGTTCTCCCGGCTGATATCCCAGCTGCCCCCCAGAATCACTGCGTTGATGGTGATTTTGGCCCACAGCTCCAGGCTCTCCATGCGGTAAAAGGCGGTGAGCACATCGCTGCCCACGGCCAGGGCCCCGTGGTTTTCCAGCAGCATCACATCATGCTCCTCCAAATAGGGCTCAATGGCGTCAGGCACCTCCTGGGTGGAGGGGGTGCCGTAGGGGGTCAGGGGCACTGCCCCAATGACCGCCACGTCCTCTATCATATTGTACATGTCCATGGCCTTGTGGGCCACGGCAAAGCCTGTGGCTCCCGGGGGATGGGCGTGAATCACGCTCTGTACGTCCGGACGCTTTTCATAGCAGCGCAGATGCATTTTGATCTCGCTGGAAGGGCGCAGGCCCTCTCCGGCTTCCAGAACATGGCCCTGGCTGTCCAGCAGCACCAGCTTTTCGGGGGTGATGAAGGATTTGCTGATGCCGGTGGGGGTGGCGATGATCCTGCCGTCTGCCAGGCGGGCGCTGACATTGCCATCGTTGGCGGCCACCCAGCCCAGCTGCCACATTTTCTGGCAGACGTCGCAAATCTGGTCCTTGATTACTGTCAGTGTTTCCATACTGCCTCCTGATCTAAACAAAAATTTTGTTGAGCCTCTCAGTACCGTCCGGCCTCCTTGGCCGCTTGCATGATGCTTTTCATGTTCTCTAAGCTGACCGAGTTGGGGATTGAGTGGTCTGAGGCAAAAATGTAGCCGCCGTTCTCCTTCAGCACTGGCACAGTCTGACGGATGGCCTCTGTAATGGCCTCCTTGTCGTCCCACAGTACCGCGTTGACGCCCCCGTGGAGGACCAGCCGGTCCCCGTACTCCTTTTTCAGCCCGAGCACATCCATCCCGGCCTTGATTTCAATGGGGTTCAAGGCGTCAATGCCGGTCTCTATAATATCGGGCATCAGGGTCATAATGTCCCCGCAGGAGTGCAGACGGGCGTAAATGCCCTTGCTGTGGGCCCAGTCCACCGCCCTTTTATGAAAACGCTGAAGCAGCTCCCGGTACATGGCGTTAGAAAAGAAGGTGGTCCCCTTGTACCCCATGTCGTCCGGCCAGGTGATGGCGTCAAACCGGTAGCCCGCGTCCCATATCATGTCAAAATGGGCCATGCACCGGTCCAGATAGGTCTCAAACATGTCCATGGCCCACTCCGGCTCCTCGATCATGGCCACCAGCAGCGTCTCCGTCCCCACCATCCAGGAGTGGGTCACGTCAAACCCAAACCAGAAGCCCGCCTCAATCCAGTCCCCGTTCTGGACCCAGCCGGCATAGCTTTGCTCCAACGCCGCCCAGTCAATTCGGTCCCGGCTGACAGTCATGCGGGCTTTGGCCTTCTCCCAGGCCTGGGGAGTCGTAACGGTGAAGTCCAGAAACTCCCGGGTAGAGTCCAGCTCCTTGAACTCCCGCATGGTCACCCCCCAGGGAGAGGTGACGATCCGCCAGCGGTCGGTCTCCTCCAGCACCTTCTGAGGGTGCTGGGGGGGAGATGTCCACGTCGATGGTCCGCACCTTGTCTACATCAAAATAGTCCCGCCAGTCCATGCCCTTGGGCATTCCCTCCCGCTCCCAGCGGGCAATGGCGCCAGCCCAGGGAATGTCAAAAATCGGGACCCGGTCCGCCTCCTTGTGCTGGAACATCCGAGAGAAACGTTCCTTTGTGGTCATTGCTTTCCTTCCTTTCTGCGGCTCAGGGCTTCCAATACTCCTCAAGGCTCTCCCGGATGAGCCGCACATACTGCTTCACCTTACCCGGGGTGTTGTTGATGTGGTACACGTCCCGCTGGACGATTTCCAGCTTGCAGCCAGAGGCCGCCCGGGCGGTTTTGCGAAAATGCTCCCGCACCGCGTCCTCGTCCAGGCCGCTGCCCACCCCCAGCAGATTGGGAGAGGGCTTGCGCAGGTAGACAATCCTCCTGTTCCGGAGAATCTCCCCCATTTTCTCCTCCTTGCACCAGGGGGAGATGGAGAGCTTGCGCAGGTTTGTTGCTGTAGAGAGACAGTCCTCCCAGAAGGGGTCCACAGCCTCGCAGCAACCGTAGGAGTAGAGCCCGAACCGGCTGGACACCCTCTCATAATAAGGGTACACAAACTCCGCGTACATGGCTGGCGACAGCCCTGCGCTCTCCTGGGAGTCCATATATCCCCACACCTGCCGGGTGGTAAGGGGCCCCTGGGCAGGGAGCTCGTTGGTGAAGCAATAGCTGCCCTGGGCCAGATGCTCTCCGGCGGTGGTGGGCAGAAGGGCCTCCTCCCGTTCCAGCAGGTCAAAAAAGGCTAGATAGTCCCCTGCCAGCATGTCCATCATTTTGTGGAACAGCTCCGGGTAGTCGTACATAGAGAAGAACATGTCCTCCATGCTCATAATGTGGACAATGTCCTGGGTCAGACAGGCATAGAGGGAGTGTCCCACCAGCTTGGCAGGGAGAATGTCTCCAAACAGCTCGTTGAGCTCTGCCTGCCGGGCCAGGGCCTGGTCAAGGTGCACCTCGTACCGGGAGGGGCCCAGCTTGTGAAAATCCTCTTCCAGGTCCGAGAGCTGGGCGTTGAAGTGGTGGCCCAGATCCTCGCCGGAGGAGCTCAGGGCATGGCGGGCTGTTACCGGCAGGCCAAAGGGCACAAAGCTGGTGGGAATTGTAACAGGCAGATAGCCGGGGATGAGGGAGTCGTCCTCAAACAGCAGGTGGTTCACCAGGCGGCTGCGCAGCTCCCATTCCAGGGCCCGGGCCTCCTCTCCCTGGCAGAGAAGCAGGCCGGGAAGGATGTCGCCGGCAAAGGTGCCCAGTTCTATGGTGACCATGGGACGGCTCGAGTTTTGGCGGCAAGAGGGCCGCGCTCCTTTCTTCAAGCTTGTACCGAATCTTGTCAGCTGCAAGGCGCGAAAGAGCAGGCACCTCCGTGCTTGGCAAGCCTTCGCAATGGGGGCCGGCGGCAAAATCTGTCGAAAAGGCCGGCGCAATATTCTATCGGTACAGGCTCTTGCTAATAGGATGGAAACAGACAGCAAAATACGCGATCGGGCGCCAAATGTCTGGCAGAGCCCCGCTGTCCTGAGCCCAGACAGCGAAGGAGCCAAGGCGGTACTTTGCCCCTATAACATGCAGGGGGGAGCCCCTAACCCCAGGCCGAACAGCGGGCCGACTGCTCTGCGCAGCCAACCGCCTCACTCCTCCGGGAAGAGCATACCCTCCACATAGGCCTCCCCAAAGAAAGAGTCGGTGGACAACTCCAACGTGTCAGTGTCAGCAGCCAGGACCTCGCTGGGCCCCCGAAGCCTCCGGCCACCGCCAGCTCCTCCACGTTATCCCAGTCAAGCCCAGCCCTTTGCGCCAGCGTGCGGAGCCCTGTGCAGACAGCGCTCTTTGCCAGCTGGGCCATGCGCGCGTCCCGCTGGGTGAGAACCACCGGGGGCGCGATGGGTGCCGGGTCCTCCTCCAACAGGCCGCTCTCGTCCAAAAGCCCCAGCTCCAAAAGACAGGCCAACGCATCTACCACGCCGCTGCCGCAGATACCCGCCGGGGCCTTGTCCCCCAAATATGTGGGACACAAGCCTGCCCTCTGCCACCTGAACATGGTCCACTGCTCCCGCCCGGCCCGGCATACCCATAGACAGGCCCGCACCCTCCAGAGCAGGCCCGGCCGCTGTGGAGCAGCAGGTCAGCCGCCCCCTGGGTCATGGAGAGGAGGAGCGACCCTACCCCCTCCCGGACTGCCTGCGCCAGAGCATTGTCCTCTCCCTTTCGGGCCGCGTCCAGGCGAGAAATCACATCCGCGACCCAGGGCGACTGAGGGTTAGGCCCCGCGGCCTGGGCCAGCACATCCCCTGTGGGACTGAACAAGCAGGCCGCAGTGGTGGTGGTTCCTATGTCCACCGCAGCCCCCGGCTCCCAACACCAGCCGGGGGCTGCGCCCTGCTCCCCGGCCCAGGCAGGGAGACGGCTGGCCAGTACATTGTGGTCGTGAGCGGCCTGGGTCATGCCCTCAAAATCATAGCTGTCCTCCAAGGAAGCAACGGTTTGAAAAACTATTGCCCGCCCACAGCTCTTTGCCTCCTCGATCAGCTGGCGGATGTCTCCAGCGTCCGGAGGACAGGCCCAGCAGCGGCCATAGCCGCCCCAGGAGTTGGCCCGGCACAGCTCCCGAAAGGCCGGGTCAAAGAAAAGCCGGTCCACCCCAATGAACACAGCCTATCGGGCCCCCAGAGCGAGGGCCTGTTGAATGAGACGCTGTTCCTCCATGTCAACACCCTAAGGGTTGTAAAAGTCGTGGACAGCGGCGAAAAATGCGTCAATATTCTCCCAGGGGGTGAGAGGGGGAATGTCGCAACCAGGGGAGATGACAACGTTGGGGTGGGCCCGGCAGGCCTCCATGGTCTCCTTCACGGCCTGGCGTATGGAGTCCGGCGTATCGTTGCGGAACTGGGCAGCAGGGTCAATATTCCCCATGACCACGGTGTCTGCCGGAAAGCGGGAGAGCATGTCTGCCACGTCCACGGCATTGCCGAAATGGTAGGCCGCGCTGCCTGTGGACAGAATGGACTCTGTCTGCTGGATGATGCTGCCGCCGCAGTTGTGGTAGATTACTACAAAGCTGTCGTCCTGTACTGCCTCCACCAGCTCCTTCACATAGGGGGCGGAGAACGCTTCTGCCAGGGCCGGAGACAGCAGGCCTGTGACCGGCTCGGCCAGAATAACGCCGTTGGCCCCCACCGCCTTGTAGGCCTGACAGTATGCAGTGAGAAACTGCGCCGCCTTTTCCAGCACAGTATGTACCATGTCCGGCTCCTCATAGCAGTCAATCATGATCTCCGTTACATCCAGCAGCCGCGCCGCCAGGGAGAAGGGGCCAATGACCCCTGCCAGCACAGGCCTGTCTGTAATGCGGGTCAGGGCCTCCCGGACCGCGTCCAGAAAGACGCCGGTGCGCCCTGCGCCCACAGGGGGAACGGCCAGGGTCTGAGCCTCCTCCGGGGTGGAGACCACGCGCCCTACCACAGTGGCGACCTCCCCGTCGGAAAAATCGGATGGAGGCGCCAAAGCACTCTGCCTCTACCGATAGGTCCATCAGGCTGACACTGGCACCGGCGCAGGTGCGCTGGGCTACCAGCTCCATGGCCCGGGCCTGGGCCTGACTGTCAGAGATCAGCTCCTGAACGCTGACCCCCATAAGCTGGATAGCGGGAAAGGACAGAATCGGTATGGGCTTTTTGACAGGGGGCCTCCCTCAGGTCTGTCAGCCATTGCCGTATATGACGCTTCATAAACATCACCTGAAATCAAAAATACTGTCGCCTGTCCCGGGGGAGGAGAGGGCTTTGCCACCGAATGGGAAAGGTGCGAAGGCTTCTCTGGGCGGTAAGGGCCGCGTCTCCCGCCGGGCAAAGGCAATGCCTCAGGCGCTGCAGGCCTCGACCGCCCAGTCGGCGGCGCTGGCCGCGTCGGAGGTATATTTGTCTGCGCCGATCTTCTGGCAGAAAGCCTCGGTCACTGGCGCGCCGCCTACCATAATCTTCACCTGGTCCCGGATGCCAGCCTCCTGCGCCCTTTGAACCACCTCCTCCATCACGCCCATGGTGGTGGTCAGCAGCGCAGAGCAGCAGATGATCTGGCAGTTCTCCCTTTGGGCAGTCTCCACAAAGGTTTCGGGAGCCACGTCCGTGCCCAGGTCGATCACCTCTAAGCCCTTGCCCTCCATCATCATCTTCACCAGGTTTTTGCCAATGTCGTGGAGGTCGCCCTTGACGGTGCCAATGCAGACCCTGCCTGTGGCGCTTACCCCGGCCTGGGCCAGCAGAGGCTTAAGCAGCTGAGCGCCCATGTTCATGGCCCGGGCGGCTACCAGAACCTCGGGCACAAACACCTCGTTTTTCTTGAACTTCTCCCCAATCACGCTCATACCGCTGAGCAGCCCCTGGTCCAGAATCTGCTGGACCGGAACGCCCTGGTCAATGGCCTGCTGGACCAGGGTCTTGACTGCCTTGGATTTGCCCTTTTGTAGATTTTCAGAGATCTCATCCAGAATACCCATACTTGTCTGATTCCTTTCTATCAATGGGACAGTTTTTGAGCCGGTACTTATACCCTTTACTATAGCTGTTTATGGTAAAAAGTCAAGAGAAAACAGAAAAAATTTTTAACTTTTTGCAATATATTCAGAGAGAAAAAACAAAGCGCCGCAGAGAAACTCCGCAGCGCAGAATGGAAATTTCTATGAATGACGGGCTTTTTGGGCCCGACAGTCCCTGCTACTCCACCGAGATGATGAAATAATAGATGGGCTGTCCACCGTCTACCAAAGTGATCTCCACATCTGAGTGCACCTTGGCAGACAGCTGCCGCTTGGCCTCCTGGGCCTGTTCAGCCGTGATGCCGTCCCCGTAGATGATGGTGATGAAGGAGGTCTGCTTGGTGCTCAGGGACCGGGCCACCCGCACACAGGTGGACACCGGGTCCTTCTCAATATAATGGAGCTTACCGTTTTTCAGGCCCAGAATATCCCCCCGGCGAATGGCGTCGCTGCCAAACTCCGAGTCCCGGGCTGCAAAGGTCACAAGGCCGGTGTTCACATTAGAAGCGGCTTCCAGCATGGCCTCCTGGTTCTCCTCCACTCCCGCGTCCGGGTCAAAGGCCAGCATGGCAGAAAGACCCTGGGGAATGGTACGGGTGGGCAGAACAATGACCTCCCGGTCCGTGGCCAGGGGAATGGTCTGCTCAGCCGCCATAAGGATATTCTTGTTGTTGGGCAGCACAAACACCCTCTTGGCCGGGGTGGCCAGCACTGCCTGAAGGATATCCTCGGTACTGGGGTTCATGGTCTGGCCGCCGCTAACCACTACCGCGCAGCCCAGCTCAAGGAACAGGCTCTTCAGCCCCTCGCCAGCCGCCACGGAGATAAAGCCCAGCTCCTCCGTGGGCTCCTGACGCTCCAGGGCCGGGGCGCTGGCCTGGGGCTCCTGGGAATCCCCTTCCTGGGCAGCGTTCAGCTGGCGGTGCTGCTCCTTCATGTTCTCAATTTTCACGGTGAGCAGCTGGCCGTAGCGCAGGCCCCTTTGCAGGGCCTCGCCGGGGCTTTCGGTGTGCACATGCACCTTGATGATCTCCTCATCGTCCGCCACCAGCACACAGTCCCCAATGGTCTCAAGATACAGCCGCAGCTCCAAGGGGTCGGTTGAGACCTCCTTGTCCCGACCCACCACAAACTCTGTGCAGTAGGTAAAGTTGATCTCGCTGTCAAACTCAGCGGCAGCGCTGCGGAAGAACTCCGCGGTCTCCTGGGCCCGCTCCTCCTCTGACATGCCGGACTCAATGATGATGCCGCCCCGGAAGACGCTGAGCATTCCCTCAAAAATCAGGCAAAGGCCCTGCCCGCCTGCGTCTACCACACCGGCGCGCTTGAGCACCGGCAGCAGCTCAGGGGTCTCCTCCAGGGCCTGGGCCGCGCCCATACATACCGCGTCCCAGACCTGGGCTGCCTGCTCCGCTCCATGGTCCAGAGCCTCCCGGCCCTGCTCAGCCGCCACCCGGGCCACGGTGAGGATGGTGCCCTCTGTGGGACGGGTCACCGCCTTATAGGCCTCCTCCACGCCCAGGTCCAGGGCCCGGACCAGCTCCTGGGGGCCGGCCAGCTCCGCGGCCTCCAGGCCCTTGGCAATGCCCCGGAACAGCAGGGAGAGAATTACGCCGGAGTTGCCCCGGGCCCCCCGCAGCATGGCGGAGGCAGCGGCCTTGGCTGTCTCGGCGGCAGTGGCGGTTTCGGGGAGCTGCTTCAGGGCGTCCGCAGCAGCGCCGATGGTCATGGACATATTTGAGCCGGTGTCCCCGTCGGGAACAGGGAAGATGTTCAGATCATTGACCTGCTTGCGGTATTTGGCGATGTTGTTGGAGCCGGAGATGATGGCGTTTTTCAGCATGGCGCCTTGAATCATAGGAAACACATCCTTATTTTATGAGTATGCGGCGGGGACACCCGGCGGCGCAGAAAACCATTTTAGAGTATTGTAACACAGAACCGCCTAAAATACAAGTGCGCGGGAGATTTTTGACAAAGCCAATGGAGAAACTGCGGGAGATTTTCTCTGGGCGACAGCTTGCTTCAGAACGAACCCGAGTTATCCCGCCGGTACACATCCACCCCAAACTCTGTCTCTGTGCTCAGCCGGGGAATGTTCAGAAGCTTCTCCTGGTCCTCACGGCTGGTTTTATAAAAATAGGGGGTCATCATAAACAGATCCCTGATCTCCTCCTGGGTGTCCAGGTGAATGTTCCCCCGCACCTCCCGGCTCTCCTCCCGGACAAAGCCGGACAGAGCCGGGTCCGGCCGCTTATTTTCATAGACCTGCTGATAAATCTGCTTTTTCAGGGAGAGCAGATGCTTTTCCAGAGGATAGGCCTTGATGAGCACACCCCCGGGGGCCAGCACCCGGCGGGCCTCTCCCGGGTCCAGGGGGGCGAAGACTGACAAAGCGGCCTGACAGCTCTCACTTTTCACCGGCAGGTGAAAGGCGCTGGCCACAGCCAGTCCGGCCTCCCGGTTCCGGCGGGAGAAAGCCTTCAGGGCCTCCCGGGAAATGTCCACCCCCAGCAGAGAGAGCGTCAGCCCCTCCTCCCCCAGGGCCCGGTATATTCCGTCGCTGAAAAAGCCCTCGCCGCAGCCAATATCCAAAAGAACCCAGCCCGGCCTGACCCAGGGCCTTACTGCCTGCAGCAAAGCCTCTGACAGCCCCTGGTAGTGCCCGGCCTCCAAAAAGCGGGTGCGGGCCTGGACCATGGCCCGGTCATCTCCGTGGCGCTTTTCCTTTTTATGCTGGGACATGAGCAGATTGACATATCCGCTTTTGGCCCGGTCATAGCTGTGGCCATTGGGGCAGCTGTATCGGTTGGGCTCAGGGCTCAGCTCACTTTGGCAGATAGGGCAGATGAAGTGCGGCATGGGGTCCTCCTGGAACGAAATGTTGGAACGCCGTGCGTAGAACCGGCGGAATCGGAGCTCGACTCAGGACACTACGATCATGGGCGCAAAGAGCGCCTAAAACGAGAAGTTTATAAGCAAGGCTTTGGTGGGCGTTCAGAAAAGTTTCGTCCACTTTTGTAAAGGCGGTAGGATTATTAGAGGCAAATACCCTACCGGGGGACACCCCATTGTCATACACTCTTTCTTTGGATACTCCCACAGGCGCGCACCCTGTTGACAGGCCTCTATGCAAAGTGCGCGCAAAGCCAGTAGGTCATTCATTTTATACAAAGGGGGAATTCTCTCTTTTGCGGGTTCGTCTGTAGTTTTGTCCTTCTCTGCTGATTAGACAGAGGCAGACCATCCGCTTTTTCACCGCCGAGAACCCATATCTACGTCCTGAACCAGCGGGGCAGCGTTTCTAGGTCAAGGTCAGCCGCTCTACGCCCTTGCACAGTCCGTCGCCCTCGTCTACGGTAAAAATCACGCAGTCCAGCTTGCATGGGCCGGTGGCCAGGTCAAACCGGGCGGGCATTTTGGTGGTGTACCGGCCAATAATAATCTCCGGTTTAACCCCCAGTACGGACTGGATGGTGCCTGTCATGCCCACATCGCTGATATACCCCGTGCCCTTGGGCAGGATTCCCTCATCCGCTGTGGGCACATGGGTGTGGGTGCCAAACTGAGCCGACAGCCGCCCATCGGCGTAAAAACCAAGGGCGCGCTTTTCTCCGGTAGCCTCGGCGTGAAAATCGAGAATTCTGATCTTGGGCAGGCCGGGGGTTTCCAGCAGCGCGTCCAGGGTCTCAAAGGGAGAGCGCAGGCTTTCCATATACACTGTGCCCATCAGGTTCATCACCGCCACCCGCACCCGGCCCAGGTCTGCAATATACAGCCCCCGCCCCGGGGCCGCGTTTGGGTAGTTGGCCGGACGCAGCAGGCACTCCTGGCTGTCGTAGCAGGCATAGCTCTCCCGCCGACGAAAGCTGTGGTTTCCGGTAGTGACCACGTCTGCGCCGCTGTCCAGCAGGTGGCGCAGGGAGTTGGGCGTGATGCCGTTGCCGTCGGCAGAGTTTTCCCCGTTGACAATACACAGGTCAATGGCCTTCTGCCTTTTCAGCACGGGCAGATGCTTGCGCAAAAACAGACAGCCAATGCTGCCTACCACGTCGCCCACGCACAAAATATTGATCATATGCTTCCCTCTTTTCGTATGAACAGGAAAGGTGCGCTCTGGGGGCGCACCTTCTCAAATCCCTTGATCTATTCTGCCCAATAATACGGCAAAAGCTCCTTTACTGGCACGGCTTTGTCCGGCGAAAGAAATACCCGAACCTCCGGGTTGCCCAGCTGCATCAGCAGCTCCCGGCAGCTCCCGCAGGGGGGGCATCACTTTTTTGTCCCAACCCACTGCTACAATGGACTCTACCCGGTTCTCCCCAGCGGTGAGCATAGCCGCTATAGCGGCGTGCTCCGCGCAGAAGCCCAGGCTGCAGGCCGTGTCAATACACACGCCCCGGTAAAATGCCCCTTGTCCGTGGCCAGCGCGACCGCCACGCCTTCTGTCTCCACATCCTCCGAGACCTTCCGGGGGTTCAGCGCCTCCAAAGCAGCGCTGTACAGGGTTTCAAAATCCATAAAGCCCCCTTTCAGGCAAACAGCCTTTTGATAATCTTCGGTATCACCCGCCGGCGCACATCGTTCCGCCGGACCTGCTCCTCCTCTGCCACGCCCCCCAGCAGGGACTTTTTCGCCAGGGAGTTGTCGGACACGCACTGTAATGCTGCAACAGGAAGTCCCATCAGGGCCCCGGCCCGGAACGCCACAGCGTTTTCCATATCCAGGCAGTTGCAGCCCATCTCCCGAATGGCGGGCAGATGGGGGAACTGGGCCAGGAAGCTGTCTGTGCAGAAGGGCCGCCCCAGGCGCCAGGAGACGCCCTCCTGACCGCACACCGCCTGGGTCTCCTCCTTCAGCCGGGCGAATAGAGCCGGGTCAGGATAGGACTTCTCCCCCAGGGTGTCCGCAAAGCTGTCCGTCAAGTAGCGGCTGGCCCCGTCCCCGCTGACGGAATACTCCGGCAGCACCAAGTCGCCCACCGCCATTGCCGGGTCCAAAGCCCCGATGGAGGAAAGGAACAGCACCCGCTTACAGCCGGTCTCCCCCAAAGACAGCAGGGCGTCCATCACGGCAGGGGCACCGCAGCCGGTCCTGATATAGGTGACGGCCTTTTCGCCGGTATCCACTTCCCATACCGTTATGCCGTAAAGGGGCCCGTTGGCGGAAATCAGCTCCGCCTCGCCCAGCCCGGCCACCCGTTCCGGGGGCCAGCCGGGGGTAAGTATCACGTTCTCCCGAATCCGGGAGCCCTCTACCCCCAGGCCGCTTTTGCACAGGTCATCTGTGCGGCTGTACCGGCGCATGGCCTGGGTCAAATCCTCATATGTCATCCTGCGATTACCTGCGCCCTTTCTGGGAAAAAGCCCTTCGCCTTACTTGGCGTAATAAGATTACGCCGCGTGCTACTTGGCGTAATCTACCGCCCGGCTCTCCCGAATCATGTTCACCTTAATCTGGCCGGGATAGTCCAGGTCGGTCTCGATTTTTTTGCAGATCTCCCGGGCCAACAGGGTCATCTGCTCGTCTGTCACCGCATCGGGCCGCACCATAATGCGTACCTCCCGGCCGGCCTGAATGGCGTAGCAGCTCTCCACCCCGTCAAAGGACGAGGCAAGCTCCTCCAGCTTTTCCAGACGCTTGATGTAATTTTCCAGATTTTCCCGGCGGGCCCCCGGTCTGGCGGCAGAAATAGCGTCCGCAGCCTGGACGATGCAGGCGATGATGGTTTTTGCCTCCACATCTCCGTGGTGGGCGGCAATAGCGTGCACCACTGCCTCGTTTTCCTTATAACGCTTGGCCTGCTCCACACCGATCTGCACATGAGAGCCTTCCAGCTCGTGGTCCAGGGCCTTGCCGATGTCATGCAGCAGGCCGGCCCGCTTGGCCACATTGGGGTTCAGCCCCAGCTCTGAGGCGATCATGCCGGAGAGGAAGGCCACCTCTTTTGAGTGGTTGAGCACATTCTGGCCGTAGCTGGTGCGGTAGCGCAGGCGGCCCAGCAGCTTCACCAGCTCATGGTGTACGCCGTTAACGCCTACCTCAAGCACAGCCCGCTCGCCCTCCTGCTTGATGGTGGACTCCACCTCACGACGGGCCTTCTCCACGGTCTCCTCAATGCGGGTGGGGTGGATGCGCCCATCGGAGATGAGCTTCTCCAAGGCCACCCGGGCCACCTCACGGCGCACAGGCTCAAAGCTGGACAGGGTAATGGCCTCAGGGGTGTCGTCAATAATCAGGTCTACCCCGGTCAGGGTCTCAATGGCTCTTATGTTCCGGCCCTCGCGGCCAATGATGCGGCCCTTCATCTCGTCGTTGGGCAGGGGCACCACGCTGATGGCCGCTTCAGACACATGGTCGGCGGCGCAGCGCTGAATGGCCGTGGCAATGACCTCCCGGGCCAGCTGGTCGCTCTCCTCCTTGGTCTGCTGCTCAAACTCCCGCACCTTAACCGCCTTTTCCCGGGCCAGGTCGCTCTCCAGGCTGTCCAGCAGGTACTGCTTGGCCTGCTCCACCGAGAAGCCGGAAATCTTTTCCAGCATGTCGAACTGGCTTTTGCGCACAGCCTCGGCTTCCTTCAGGCGCTCCTCCGCCTTTTTGTTGCGCTGGTCAATCTGGTCCTCCTTGCGGTCCAGGGTTTCCAGCTTCTTTTCCAGGCTCTCCTCCTTTTGCAGGTTCCGCCTCTCCTGGTGCTGAATTTCCCTGCGCCGGTCTGAGAGCTCCTTCTCGCTCTCATTGCGCAGGCGGTGGATTTCATCCTTTCCCTCCAGCACAATCTCCTTCTTTTTGGCCTCCGCGGTCTTTACCGCGTCGCCCACAATGCGTTTTGCCTCCTCTTCGGCAGAGCCGATGGTGGCCTCGGCCTTTCCCTTGCGGTAGTTGATCCCCAGGAAAAAGCACGCGGCCCCTACCAAAGCGGACGACAGCACAGCAATGAGGACGCACAGCCATACAGCTATCCCGTCCAATCGGGCACCTCCTTTGGATTTTGTTAAGAATATCCTTCTGTCACCTTGTACCAGTGCCGAAGCGGCGGCCACAACGTGAAAAAGCCCGCGCGGGCCCAACGCCGCTTCGGGAAATGCATGGCTGCTTAAAATTTCAGGTTTTTTATATATTGTTGCATATCCAGTTCAGCCGCAGGGGGCGGTATTCCCAATAAATATATAAAAAGTATATAAAAAGCACCCGAGTGCACTCTACATCTAATTTTATATCTATGTCTCTCCCTTGTCAAGAAATTTATGAACATTTCTTGACTTATACACTGAAAAAAGTGAGTGAACTCCAAATATCGGGGCAGTCATGAACAGAAATGGGTGGAAACAGCGTCTGAGAAAAGAGCTTTCGGGCTTGAAAAGCGCCGGCCGGCGCAGGTCGTTCTGGCGTCTTCATTGCCAGAAATTCTTGAGCTAAGGGTGTGCGACGGCATTTTTTTGACCTGAAGCTGCCAAAAACCGGTCAAAAAACTCCATAATCGGCCGGTTTTGGCCCAACGCTCCCAAAATTTTCCGCCCCAGAGAGCAGGAAGGGCCGGGCAGGCTCCCACCGCCTGCCCGGCCCCTCTCTCCGCTATGCTTCGTCCCCGGCGCTGTGCGCCTGAACCGTCTGCCTGCCCTGCTCCACCATCGTCTGGGCAAAAATGCCGTAGCCTCTGGCCGGGTCGTCGGTGAACACATGGGTCACTGCCCCGGCCAGCTTGCCGTCCTGCAAAATGGGCGCGCCGCTCATGCCCTGCACAATTCCCCCTGTGGCCTTCAGCAGCCGGGGGTCTGTCACCTTCACCACCAGATTGCGGGTGGGCTGGTCTTTGCTGTTGACATGCTCAATCTCCCCGTCATACTGCTGGGGGCCGCTGCCGTCAATAGTGGCCAGCAGCTTTACCGGGCCGGGGCGCACCTGGCCCCGTTCCAGCACCTCTACCGCCGCGCCTTGGGGGGCGGCCTCCAATAAGCCATATACGCCGGTCTCGTTATTGGCCAGCAGCCTGCCCAGGGGCTGGTCAGAGGAAAAATACCCCCGCAACTGCCCGGGCTGGCCGGGCAGTCCCTTTACCACGCCGCACAGGGTGACAGAGGCGGGCTCCCCCCGCTTCAGAGTCATGACACTGCCCGCGTCCGCGTCGCAGATGCCGTGTCCAAGCCCGGCAAAGCCCCCTGTGGCCGGGTCGTAGAAGGTCAGGGTGCCTACACCGGCCGCGCTGTCCCGAATCCACATGCCGGTTTTGAAGGAGCCCTCGCCGTATACCGGCTGAACGGCAGCGTCAAATTCCTCCTGCCCCCGCCGTACCCGAAAGAGAATACTCTCTCCCTGGCTTCTGCCAATATACCGGGCCAGAGCGGCGTTGTTCTGAATGGGCTCGCCGCCTGCCGAAAGCAGATAGTCTCCGGGCAGCAGGCCTGCCTCCTTGGCCGGGCAGCAGGGGCCATCCGCTGTATAAATATCGGAAAGCGAGGCCACAATAACCCCGTCGGTAAACAGCTTGACCCCAAAGGCCTCGCCCAAAGGAATGACCTGATTTTCTCCTGCCTGAGGGGCCTGCGCCGTCTCCCCGGCCTGCGAGGCAGGGGGCGAGGCAGCCTGGGCGGCGGCTGGGCCGGTCTCCAGGTCCAGCAGGCCCAGGGTCGCCAGCATACACACTGCGGTGATGCCCACGCTCATGGCAAAGGTGCGGGCGGCCTGACACAGAGCGGACGCAGAAAAGCCTGTTTTTTGTTTTTTTATGATCTTCACCCTCTCCTGGGCCATAAAGTCGAAGCCAACTCGTGGGCCCGTTTTTAATGTGCCACCGGCAGAGGGTTTTATGATGGAAATTAAAAACGCTCCTGCATGGCTTGTGCAAATCAGCACAGCTCATGCAGAAGCGGTAATAGTTGGTCTGCCGCAACTACCGGGCACAGCGGTTGGCATACCGCGGCTTGCGGACCGCGCTCCGGCTATTGCCGGTCTCGCCCGGTAGAAGGGACAGTAAGTGTGGAGCAAGTAAAAAGGAAAATGAAAATCAGATGATTATGTAGTAAAATATTTGGGTTCCTTCGTTTTTGTTTTTCTTGCGGCCCCGCCTCCCTTCGCTTTCGATGGTCTAAGTATATCCTCTATTTGTGACACAGGTTTCACCACATTTTGAACATTTGATTCTATTTATATGAACAGTGTTTTAACACATTGACCAAATATGACAAGTATCACTCTTTTTCGCTATGGTTTCCACAACACCTGGGCGCGATATCGCTCCATGCGCTATATATGGCAGGCCGTCCTTTTCCTGCCTGCCAGGAAAAAACATATCGCTTTTTTGTGGTCTGTCCGACAATAAAACCCTGCTTCCGCCCAGGCGCAAAAAAGGACAAGGCCTTGGCCCTGTCCTTTTCCCGCCACTTTTTACTGCTCCGCCCCCAAAGCCACGGCTCTGCGGTTCAGCTCCAACATAGCGGCCCTACGGGCGGGCACGCACTTCTCAATAGCCTGGTCCAGGGTCTCCGGCGGGCAGAAGCCCAGCTCGTGAAACAGCTTGCCCACCAGAATCATGTTGGCAAGCCCCTTCAGCCCGTTTTCCTCCGCCAGGGCAGAGGCCGGCACCCGGTGTACGGTGACGTCCGCGCGCCCAATGGTCAGGTCGATGAGAGAGCTGTCCAGAATCACCAGGCCACCCGGCTCCACCCCGTCAATAAACCGCTGAAGAGAGGGCTGGTTCATGGCCACCAGCACATTGGGGGCTGTCACCAGAGGCGAGCCAATGGGCTGCTCGGAGATACACACGCTGCAGTTGGCAGTGCCTCCCCGCATCTCCGGGCCATAGGAGGGCAACCAGCTCAGCTCCTTGCCCTCAATCAAACCGGCGTAGGCTGTCACCTTGCCCGCGAACAGCACGCCCTGTCCTCCAAATCCGGCGAAAATGATATTCAGGTCCTTCACTGGGCCCCGCCTCCCTTCTTGACTCCTTCGGGCACGTCCTTATAGACGCCCAGGGGGTAATAGGGCAGCATGTTCTCCCGCAGCCACTGCAGAGACTCCGCCGGCGACAGGCCCCAGTTGGTGGGGCAGGTGGAGAGCACCTCAACAATGGAATAGCCCTTGCCCTCCAGCTGATACTGAAAGGCCTTTTTGATGGCCTTTCGGGCAATGTTCACGTTTTTGACGCAGTCCACCGTCACCCGCTGGGCAAAGGCCACTCCGTCCAGAGTGGACAGCAGCTCGCAGACCTTAACCGGATATCCGGCGCTGTCCGTGTCCCGGCCATAGGGGGTGGTCTGGGTCACCTGCCCCGGCAGGGAGGTGGGGGCCATCTGCCCGCCGGTCATGCCGTAAATGGCGTTGTTGATAAAAATAACGGTGATATTTTCCCCTCTTGTGGCGGCGTGGACAGTCTCGGCAGTGCCGATTGCCGCCAGGTCGCCGTCGCCCTGGTAGGTAAAGATCACGTTCTCAGGCCGGGCGCGCTTCAGGCCCGTGGCCACTGCCTGGGCTCTGCCGTGGGGAGCCTGGACCATGTCGCAGGCAAAATAGTCGTAGCACATGACAGAGCAGCCCACCGAGGCCACGCCCACAGTGCGGCCCTCAATGCCCAGCTCGTCTATAGCCTGAGCCGCCAGCCGGTGCACAATGCCGTGGGTGCAGCCCGGGCAGTAGTGCAGGGGGGCGTCTGTCAGGGCATGGGGCTTTTGAAATACGATTGGCATATAGGAACACTTCCTTTTCCATTCATAGAATATAGAACAGGCTTTTTGAACCGGCCGCTATTCCCGCCGGTCCTTCCGGCTCTGGATAACATCTATAAAATCGGTTATGGCGTTGAGCAGATCCAGGAGAAAGCCCAGCATGGCAGGTTTCCCTCACAGCCCGCAGCGGCTAAGCAGGCCTTGCACCAGGCTGGCGGGGATCATCTGGCCCCCCACCACCTGCTTCTGTTTGTTGAAGAAGCTTCCATGGTAGTCTGTGCCCCCGGAGCAGAACAGGCCTCTCTCCCGGCACAGAGACACAAGCTCTCTTTGCAGGCCAAAGCCGTGAAGGGGATGGAAGCATTCTATTCCCGCAATCCCAGCTGCCAGCAGGCCATCCAGGGTCTGCCAGAACGCGCCGTGCTCCGCTTCATAGGGGTTGTAGGGAATCTGCTCTGCCGGGTGGGCCAGGACCGGAACGCCGGAGGCCTCTTTCACCATATGGACCGCCTCAGTCAGGCTGACAAATTCGATTTTGTTGGAGTCAAAGGCATATTGCTTATAATATTTCGTCCCTTCCAGCAGACTGCCGGTGAGGCCTGTGTCCAGAAGATAGTTCAGCAGCTTCCAGCCGCCCCGGCCCTGGGGGATGGCATAGCTGTGGTAGTCCTTCTCCGAGACCCTCAGGCCGTCCCGCTCCATACACCGCAGCAGGGAGAGATTGGACTCCTCCTGCACCCGGGTGTTGTGGGCGCAGACCTCCCTCAACGCCTGGCTGTGCACGTCGACGCCGTAGGCCAGCAGATGATACTGACGGTTCTCATGAATCACGTCCAGCTCCACGCCGGGAATCAGGCGGACGCCCGCCTCATCTGCCTGGCGCAATCCATCCTCTGAATAGGCGCGGACTGTATTGTGGTCAGTAATGGACAGGAATGCCACATGATTTTCTCTTGCATGGGCCAGAACCTCATCTACCCGATCGCTTCCGTCAGAAAAATGGGTATGTATATGCAGGTCCGCAAACTGTGTCATAGCCTTCTCTCCCAGTGAGTGATTTTATGCCAGCTTCTCAATCTCCCCCAGCACCTCCGCCGGAGTGGGGATGATGCCCCCTGTGCGCCCAAAAAAGTGGACGGGGACCTGGCAGTCAATGGCAAGCCGGACGTCGTCTACCATCTGACCCATGCTCATCTCCACAGTGAGGAATGCTTTTGCGTGGCCCGCCGCTTTCCGTATCGCGTCAACCGGGAAGGGCCACAGGGTGACAGGCCGCAGCAGGCCCGCCTTGATTCCCCGCTCTCTTGCCTGGTTGACAGCGGTTCTCGCCACCCGGGAGGAGGCCCCGTAGGCTGTCACAATAATGTCCGCGTCATCACACAGATACGCCTCGGCCCGCTGCTCCTGGGCCTTGACCTGCCGGTAGCGCTGGTAACGCTCCACCACCAGGTCCTCCAGCTTGTCGGGGGTCAGATACAGGGAGTTGATCACATGGTGCTCCCGCCGGCCCTGGTGGCCGTTGGCCGCCCAGTCCTTTTCCGGCAGGGTCTTCTCGTTCTCATCGGGCAGGGCCACGGGCTCCATCATCTGGCCCAACATACCGTCGGCCAGAATCATGGCGGGCATACGCCAGCGGTCGGCAGCGTCAAAGGCCGTGCTCACCAGGTCCACCATCTCCTGCACAGTAGAGGGGGCAAATACCAGAATCTGAAAATCCCCGTGGCCGGTGGCCTTGGTGGCCTGCCAATAGTCCGACTGAGAGGGCTGAATGCCCCCCAGCCCAGGCCCGCCCCGCTGGACGTTGATAATCAACGCCGGCAGGTCGGACCCGGCCATGTAGGAGATGCCCTCAGACTTGAGGCTGATGCCCGGGGAGGAGGAGGAGGTCATAGCCCGCACCCCGGCGGCAGCGGCCCCCAGCACCATGTTGACCGCGGCAATCTCCGACTCGGCCTGTAGATAGGTCCCTCCTATTTTCGGCATACGTTTGGACATGTAGGCGGCAAGCTCTGTCTGGGGGGTGATGGGGTAGCCGAAAAAGTGCTTGCACCCCGCCCGGATGGCGGCCTCCGCCAGGGCTTCGTTGCCCTTCATCAATACTTTCATGGTCCCTTCTCCTTTCCTAATCCTTTTCCACGGTAATGGCCGTGTCAGGGCACATGGCGGCGCAGGCGGCGCAGCCCACGCACTTGCCGGGCTCCTGCGCTCTGGCCGGGTGATAGCCCTTGGGGTTCAGCCGGCCCGTGTCAAGAGCGATAATGTGCAGGGGGCAGGCGTTGGCGCACAGGCCGCAGCCCTTGCATACGCTCTCGTCAATGGTGATTTTCGACATAGGATTTCCTCCTTTGCCTGCCGCTGGGCAGGCGGTGTTTCTTTTGTCCTTCTGACCTTTAATCTATATTCGCTTGCTTTTTAATGGTTTATAAGGCCGTGCGCTTAACCAGTAGAGAGACCGCGCACAATGTATCATGCGGGCGGCTGGGGCCGCTGCGCTTCCTGCCTGGGCGTTTACCGGGAGTTAACGGGCAAAGGCCGCGATACTCTGTCCCGCCCTCCGCTCAAGAGACTTCTCCTTTTGCTTTCAGGGAGGCTGTGCGCTATTCCCAGGGAAATGTCACCAATCGGCGGATGACCCGGAAGCCCTTGGGCGGAGGCTGGCCTTGCAGGGTAAAGTCTGTCACAGTGGAGTACAACAAGGGCAGGCCTGTCAGCCGGGCGGTCTCCTGGGCGAAAGCCTCTCCGGCCCCCAGGTCGTCCAGGGCAGTCTCTTTGCCCAGGTGGGAGTTGTTCACAATGCCTGTGGCCTTCAAACGGCTGGCCCCCTCAATCTCCTTCAGCAGCGCCGCAGCCTCCCCCGGCGACTGGGACAGGGCCCGGTAGCCGTTTATGACATAGAGCATCTCATAGCCCGCCTCCTTCAGCCGGGCGGACATGCCTCCCAAAGCGGTAACCCCTGCGTCGTCCCCGCCTGCGTCCACAAAAACCCGGCCGCTTTGGGGGGCGAAGATGGAGGCCAGCTCCGGGGGCAGGGTGGGGGTGTCCAGAGTAGTGCCTGCAAAAACCGGAGCAATCAGCCTCACGCCCCGGGCCTCCAGAAGCGGGCGGTAGTCGCAGGAGCGAAAATAGGGGTTCACCACGTCCAGGTCCGCCAGGGTGACAGGGGAGCCGTCGCCGGCGGCCTGAAGGGCCAGATTGAGCGCCAGATTGGTTTTGCCGCAGCCATAGTGGCCGCAGAGAATGGTGATGGAGTGGGGCATAGGGGCCTCCTTATGGTGGGAATAGATGTAGGGGCTGTCATAATTTTAGCACAGGCTGTCGATAGATTCAATAGGAAATAAAAGACGGGAGGAGCAATCCGGCAATACAACAGGAGAAAAGAGCATATCGTGCGGCCGAATTCACAGACCGAGCCTGTGGGCGTCCAGACTCTGACAGAGCGCGAGACAGCGTCCTGCTGTCTTGAACTTAGGCAGCAGAGAGACCGGCGATAGTTCCCGGGCTGCTTTCTGTTCAAGAGAAGCTGCAAAAAAATTCTTCCGGTGAGCGCAGGCAAAGTCTTTTTGCCGCCAGCCTGCCTGTGTACAGAAAGCTTAAAGCAAAAGCATCCCCTTGCCCCAAACACGCGAGAGCCTCAAGAGGACGCTTTTCATTTTCCATTTGCGGGAAAGGCGCGGGAGCCTGCTCCCCATTCTCTTTCCTGTCCGTGCTTACAGATTCAGGAAGTCCTTGCGGTAGTTCACCCCAAAGAACTCCGCCAGCTCCTTCATTTCCCTGTCCTGAATGGTGTTGAGACGGGGCAGGTGGGCTGTGAGCATATAGATCTGGGCGGCTTTCTCCACAGTCTCAATAAGCCCAAAGGTCTCATCCATGGTTTTGCCCGCGCCGTAAATGCCATGCATCCCCCAGACCACCAGCCGAAATGCCTTCAGCTTTTCCGCTGTGGCCGCGCCAATCTCGTTGGTGCCGCAGAGCATCCAGGGCAGCACGCCTACCCCGTCTGGAAAGACAACGATACATTCCGTGCACATCTCCCACAGGGTGTGGGTCAGCTTTTTCTCGTCCAGCTCATGGACAAAATTCATGGCCAGGGTGTGGGTGGGGTGGCAGTGCATTACCACCCGGTTCTCCGGGTCCACGCCGAGCCTTGCCATGTGGCTCATCAGGTGGGCGGGCAGCTCGCTGGTGGGCCTGCCGCCGTCCTGATACCCCCACAGCAGCTGCGCGGTCCGCCCGTCAGCGCCGACCCGGATGACCCCCAGATTGGTCTCCGGGTCATCCTCCACATTCTTGAAATATTTGCCTGAGCCGGTGACAATGAAAAGCCTGCCGGCCAGCGGCTTAGCCTCAAAGCCCAGGGGCAGTTCCCGGAGGACCTGGTTCATGTCCAGATACCCGGCAACCTCATTTTCATCCAGCAGGCGGCTGATATTGCCGCCATTGCGCTCATCCCAGCCCAAGCGGTACATGTTGGCGGTGGTCCTCCGCATTTCCGTGACAAAGGGCGCGTCCATTATGTTGTTCATGCTTTCAACCTCGTTTGCTTAAAACATCTTGCTCATAACGCTCGGCCAGGGGCAGCCACATCCCATCCAGGGGCTTGCCGCAGCACCGGCAGTATTCATCCCACACCGTCCCAAAGGGCATGGTCTTCAGCTCCTCTTGCAGCACCATCAGCCTTGTAAAATTTCCTCTGTCCTGCAGCTCTTTCAGCTGGTCCATGGGCTGCAGCAGGGCGAACAGCAGGGCTTTCTGAAAATTCCGGAAGCCTGCGGCCCAGGCAGCAATGCGGTTGATGGAGGCGTCGAAGTAGTCCAGGGCCAAAAACACCCGGTCTATTCCGCAGCGCACCACCTCCTTGGCAATCTCACGGGTCTCGTCGTCAAACAGCACCACATGGTCGCTGTCCCAGCGCACCCCCCGGGTGACATGGAGGGCCAGCCTCTGGTCATAGGCCAGAATGGAAGAGATCTTATCGCTGACCAGCTCAGTGGGGTGGTAGTGGCCGTTGTCCAGCAGGCAGATGCAGTCCTCCCGGCCTGAGGCGTATTTCAGGCACCACTCGGCGCTGCCCACCGTGTAGCTCTCCACCCCAATGCCAAACACCTTGCTCTCGGCGCAGGGATAGACCTGGGTTTTGTCAAAGGGCTCGCTGAGAATCTCGTCAAAGCTCTGCTTATAGCGCATTCTGGGGCCTATGCGGTCGGCGGGGATATCCTTATAGCCGTCCCCGGTCCAGATATTCATGACACAGGGCTGGCCCAGCTCCTGGGCCAGATACTGGCTGATGCGCACACAGGCCCTGCCGTGGTCCACCCAGAACCTTCGGGTCTCCTCGTTGGGGGAGGAGAGGGTCAGGGGGTCGCATTTGGGGTGGCTGAAAAAGGTGGGGTTAAAGTCGCAGCCCATGCCTCTCTCCCGGCAGAAGTCCACCCATCTGGCAAAGTGTCTGGGCTCCAGCCGGTCCCGGTCCGCCCACTCGCCCGGCTCAAAAATGGCGTAGCTGGCGTGCAGGTTCAGCTTCATCCGGCCTGGCGCCAAAGCGGCCGCCTGGTCGATATCCTCCATCAGCTCCTGGGGGTTCCGGGCCCGCCCGGGGTAGCTCCCTGTGGTCTGAATGCCCCCGGTGAGGGGCTTTGAGGGGTCGGTGTCAAAGCCCCTCACATCGTCCCCCTGCCAGCAGTGCAGGGCCACGGGGACGGTCTTCAGCTTGGCGATGGCCTTGTCTATGTCCACCCCCAAGGCTGCATATTTTTTTCTGGCTTCTTCCAGGCTCATGGCTCCCTCCTTACAGCAGGCCCCGGTACAGGGCGGCAATCTCCTCCACGCTGGTGTCCCGGGGATTGCCGGGGCGGCAGGCGTCGGCAAAGGCGAACTCGGACAGGAAAGCCACGTCCTCCTCCTTCAAAATACCTTGCAGGCCGGCGGGAATGCCCACATCGGCCGAGAGCTGCCTTACAGCGGCGATGGCAGCCTCAATGGCCCCCGGCTCGCTCATCTCGTCAATACCATCCACGCCCATGGCCTTGCCAATGGCGCGGTAGCGCGGGCCTGCCACAGTCTTGTTATACTCCAGCCCGGTGGGGAGGATGATGGCGCAGGCCACGCCGTGGGGGGTGTCGTACAGGGCGCTGAGCCCATGGGCCATGCTATGGACAATACCCAGCCCCACATTGGAAAAGCCCATGCCCGCAATATACTGGCCCAGAGCCATGCCCTCCCGGCCCACAGGGTCATTGCCCACAGCAGACCGAAGGTGCTGGGAGATAAGGCGGATCGCTTCCAGATGGAACATGTCGGAGATGGCGCAGGCCCCCTTGGTGATGTAGCCCTCAATGGCGTGGGTCAGGGCGTCCATGCCTGTGGCGGCGGTCAGAGACTGAGGCATGGAGGACATCATATCCGGGTCCACTACAGCCACCTCGGGGATGTCATTCACATCCACACAGACAAACTTGCGCTTTTTCTCTACATCGGTGATAACATAGTTGATGGTGACCTCTGCGGCCGTGCCGGCGGTGGTGGGCACCGCAATGGTGAACACGGCGTGGTTTTTGGTGGGGGCAACCCCTTCCAGAGAGCGCACGTCCTCAAACTCCGGGTTGTTGATAATAATGCCGATGGCCTTGGCCGCGTCCATGGCAGAGCCGCCGCCAATGGCAATCATACAGTCCGCGCCGCTCTGGCGGTAGGCTTTCACCCCGCTCTGGACGTTCTCAATGGTGGGGTTGGCCTTCACATCGCTGAAAATCTCATAGGCAAAGCCAGCCTTGTCCAGCAGGTCTGTAACCTTCTGGGCCACGTTGAACTTTAAAAGATCCGGGTCCGTGCAGACAAAGGCCTTGGCGCAGCCCCGGGCAGATAGCTCGGGCAAAATGTTTGCAATGGCTCCTGTCCCATGGTGAGAAATGCTGTTCAATACAATTCGGTTAGACATAATGGTATCCTCTTTATTCTTTATTGTTCCCGGGCCCGTGCCGCCTTGATCTGGCTTTGCAAATTGCCCAGGGCAGTGGCCTCTATGGGCAGGGCCACCACTTTCAGGCCAGTCTCAGCCTCGGTGAGACGGTTCAGGTATTGGTTTTTGGCCCCGCCTCCCACAATGTACAGCCTGTGGTAGGGGCGGTGGGTGAGCCTTTCCAGCTCCCGCACGCTCTCTCCATAGCATTTTGCCAGAGAGCGGTAGGCGCAGCGGAAGTAATCCGCCGGAGAATGGGGCTGGTCATAGCCTCCCTCTCTGAGGGCGGCTTTCATGGCCTCTGTCATAGAGGGGGGAGCCATAAAGCGTTGGCCGGCCACATCTACCAGGCCGGGGTAGGCGCTTTTCTCAGCGTCTGCCACAATGCGGGAAAAGTCCTCGTCCGGGCAGAGCTCTGCCCGCAGATTGTTCACCATCCACATCCCCATGATATTTTTCAGGTAGCGGATGTACCCCACGCCCCCCTCGTTGGAGAAATTGGCCTCCCGGCTCTCCGGGGTGGTGACAGCCTGGGGCAGTCTGGCCCCCAGCAGGCTCCAGGTGCCGGAGGACAGGAACAGCTCCTCGCCCTCCATGGGGATGCCCTCCACCGCGCTGGCGGTGTCATGAGTGGGGCAGAGCAGAGCCTTCATGCCCCGGTACTCTCCCAGAACAGTCCCCGGCTGGCTCAGGGGGCCGAACAGCTCCTCGGGCAGGCCCAGCCTGCGGATGATTTCCCAGTCGAACTCAGACGCAGCCGGGTTGACCAGCCCTGTGGTGGTGGCCTGGGTGTACTCATGGGCTTCGACCCCGCACAGCCGCCACAAAAGGTATTCGGGCATCATCAAGTAGCTGGTGGCCCCTTCCAGACGTCCGGCCAGCTTGTCGGCGTAGAACTGGTAAATACTGTTGAAGGGCTGGAACTGGATTCCCGTGCGGGCATACAGCTCCTCAAAGGGGATGATTTTGTGCACCTGGGGGGCAGCGGTTTCCGTGCGTCCGTCCCGGTAGGCATAGCAGGGCAGCACAGGCTCCTCTCCCCGCAGCAGCACATAGTCCACCCCCCAGGTGTCGATGGAGAAGCTCTCAATGGCCGGATACCTGGCCAGGGCCCCGTCAATGCCTGCCCGAACCTCCCTTTCCAGCCGCTCCACATCCCAGGTGAGATGGCCGTCCCTCTCCGTTGGCCCGTTGGGGAAGCGGTAGACCTCCTCTGTGTTCAGCCTGCCGTCCTCCTCCCAGCCCACAATGTGCCGGCCGGAGGACGCGCCGATGTCAATGCCAAGATAATATTTCATATGGCCTCCTTACCGGCTGGCAAAAATATTCTCCGGGTTATAGACAATGTTCCCCAGCCCGCCGTCGGCCCGGACATAGTTCTCCACCCTTTTGGCTATGCGCAGGGGACGGCCCATGAAGTCAAAGGGCTGCCAGTCGTTGGTCCCGGCTATGATCTCATCGCACACGCCAATCACCCCGTCCAGAATGGCCTTGTCAATCTGGGTGGGTCCATGAGACAGCCATACCGTGTCCCAACGATGCTCCTGCTCCTTCAGCCGCAGCAGCTCAGCCCGGTAGTCCTCCACGGAGCTGGACTCCTCCTCCCACAGGAACACAGAGGGGTTGCACCCATCGCCAAACAGAATCGTCCGCTCCTCCACATTCAGCACGCAGGTCATACCCTGGGTGTGGCCCGGCAGATGGACAGCCTCCAAGGTCAGGCCCCCCAGGTCAAAACGCTGGCCAGGCTCCAGGGGCAGGTAGTCTCCGGCCCGGTCCGGGGCAAAGTCTTGGGCGGTAAGCTCTTTGCCGGTGATGTAGCGGGCATAGTCCATCTTGTGCTCCATGCCGCCGCGGCTGCAGGCCAGTTCCCAGTCAGCCTTGTGCAGCCATACCCGCTCAAAGCCCGCCGCGCCCCCGGCGTGGTCGCAATGGCCATGGGTCAGAATCACGTCCAGAGGCTTACTGGTCAAGCCCTCTACAAAAGACCTCAGGTCTCCCGCCCCAGTGGCGGTGTCTATCAGCGCGGCCCGCTCCCGGCCCTCCACCAAAAACACAGCCACGCCGGTGATATCTACGATCTTTGTGGTGCTGGGGCTGACTTTTTCTGTGGTAAAGAATTCCATGGTCTTCCTCCTTTTATCCATAGACAGCCGGTCCAGGCGCATTCTGCGGACCCGGGGCGGCGTAAAATGGGGGATAAGGAGCCTCCTCCGGCGCCAAATCCCGCCTGAAAATACACCAAAGGGGGCAGACAGCCCCCCTTTGCAAAACCATTCCCATTTTGATGCTCCCGCCGGCCTTCTCTGGTAAAGTCCTGCTTTGGAACGCCGTCTTTTTGTCCACAGGCGGTCACTTCCAGTGTTGAAAACCCTCGCTGTACAGCTTAAGCACAGCCTGGGTTTTTCTCCTGGAAATCCGCCTTATTGGGTCAGCAATCCGTCATTCCCTCTTTTTTCAAGCAGACCTGGCGGAACGAGCCTCTTTGTCAGTGGATATTATCCTTAATCCACTGGCAGTCCTCCCGGATGCACTGGTCGTGGTCCGTGTAGAAGCCCTCGCGCTCGATGACCCAGAAGGCCTCAAAGCTCTGCTCGTCCAGGGCGTTCTTGATCTCCTGCCAGTCGATATTGGACTCAGGCGCGCCCAGCTTGCACTGGACCTCAAAGCGCTTTTTGCCCTCGGGGCTCTCGTTGCGGGCGGTATAGGCGTCCAGCATCTTCTGGCGCTCCTCCAAAGACATCTCGGCCACATGGGCAAAGGGGCTCTCGTGGTTGCCCTCGGCGTGAGCAGACCGGGGCTTGGGCCCGGGACCCTGCACCCGGCAGTTCTCCTTTACATGAATGGCCACAATCCGGTCCTTATACCGGCGGATAAAGGAGGGGGGATAGGTGCCGGCGTTCATGGTCCAGCCGCAGTCCAGCTGGAAGAAGCATTTGCTGGAATTCTCCGCCACGATTTCCAGCAGAGCACGGCCATTGTCCATGTAGAACTCCTTGCTGTGGTTGTGGTAGCCGATCTTGATGCCGTAGGGCTCGGCCATCTCCGCCATAGCGTCCAGCTCATGGGCCACCTCAATGGCCTCCGCCTCGTCGCAGAAGTCGGTGCTGGCCCAAATCACGGCCTTGCCTCCCAGAGCCGCCATCTTCTTGACGATTTCCTCTGTGGGCTTGGCATGTACCGAGACGATTTCCAGCCCGGTCTCCTGGGCCCATTTCTTTACATCCTCCACATCATGGTCCAGGTCTACGGGCAGCAGCTCCACCCCGTCGAAGCCCATAGACTTGATGGTCTGGAACTTCTCAAGCAGGGTGGGGCCCAGGCCCAGATAGCTGGCGATGCCGCCAAAGGAATAAGTACCGATATTGACTTTCATTGGTATCAACCTCCTGATGATGATTTGACTGGTTTTATTGTACCACATCAGGGGTTGACTGTCAATAACCATCATTTCAACGTGGGTCGCTCTCCCACAAATTGTTCAATTATCACAATCATCTTTCCCCATTCTCAGCAGGATGCCTTAACTGCCGCCTCCCTCCGGCCTCTTTTTTCCCCGGGGGCCGGAGGCGGTCTGACTGGCTCTTTTCATGGCGTCGCCTACGGTCTCTCCCCGCAGCGCTGCCCGCTTCTCCCGCAGAATCGCCGCAATCTCTCCCTGCACCCGCTCCACCTCCATGCGCAGCTCCCGGGCAGACATGCGCAGGGCTCCGTGGCCCAGAATGATCAGCTGCTCGGCAAAGTCCGCGCTGGCTACCAGCACCCGGCGGTTCTCTCTGGTCAGCCGGTAGCTGGCCTTTTCAATATAGGCGTCCGCTGTCTCCGCCTCTTTGGTGTAGACCACATGGATATTATGGTACAGGCTCACCGAGCCCGTGCCCCTGGGCACCTTATAGGCGTCAAACACCAGAATCAGCCGGTTTTGCTTATAGCCCTGGTAGTTGCTGAGAATGTCCATCAGCGCCTCCCGGGCGGCCTGCAGGTCCTGGCGGGCAATGGCGTTCAGGTCATCCCAGGCGAAAATCATGTTGTAGCCGTCCACCAGCAGGTACTCCGGTCCGGCGGGAGGAAGCTCCACTCTGCCGCCAGAGCTCTCCGGCCCGTTGGCCCGCTCCCGGTTGGGCAAAAGGTCCCGGGGCCTTACCTGGCCGTAGGTTTTTTCAAAAATGGCCAGCAGCTCCGCGTCCTGCTCCAAGCCGGTTTTCGGCGGCACAGCCTGGGGGGCCTCCCCGCCCCTTTCGGGAAAAGGGGGCGGGGGAGCCTCCTCCTTCTCCGGCTCCGGCAGACGGCAGGCGGGCAGGTGCATATGCTTTTCCACCTGGTCCCAGGGGACATAGTACCCGGCCCCGTGAGAGCAGAAAACCGACCCTGCCGGGTCCTCTGTGTCCTGGTCCGGGTCATAGCCTATGCGGGCGGTCACTGCCTCCGGGTCGCCGCAGGGGCGGTAGCCCTCTACCGTACAGGACACCCGGCCCCGGCCCTTGGTATAAGCCGCCACCTCCGCCGCATAGTCCCCAAAAGCCGCAACGGGTACGCTGGCAGTGAGAATGGTCTCCTCTCCCACCGCTTTCGGCTCTCCGGCCTGGCCCCCCATGCGCTGAATGTCTGTAAGAGCCCGGCCCAGGGTGGGGGAGGGGAGCTCCAAGCGCAGGGCATACCAGGGCTCAAGGAGAACGCTTCGGGCCTTCATCAGACCCTGCCGCACTGCCCGGTAGGTGGCTTGGCGGAAGTCGCCCCCCTCGGTGTGCTTCTCATGGGCCCGGCCAATGAGCAGACTGATCTTCATATCCGTGATAGCCGACCCGGTGAGCACCCCCCGGTAGGTCTTTTCTTCCAGATGGGTCAGAATCAGCCGCTGCCAGCTCCGTTCCAGCACATCCTCTGAGCACAGACTGCCAAACACCAGGCCGCTGCCCCGGGGCAGGGGTTCCAGCAGCAGGTGGACCTCCGCATAGTGGCGCAAGGGCTCAAAGTGGCCTATTCCCTCCACAGGCCCGGCAATGGTTTCCAGGTACACCACATTCCCAGGCCCGAACTCCACCTCCAGCCCGAACCGGTCCAGAATCACCCGCTGAAGAATCTCAGCCTGCACCCGGCCCATCAGCCGCAGAGTGATCTCTCCCAGGGCCTCGTTCCATTCCAGATGCAGCTGGGGGTCCTCCTCTGCCAGCTGCCGGAGCTTGGGCAGCACCGCGTTGGCCTGCACCCCTTCGGGCAGGATCAGACTATAGGAGATGGCCGGCTCCAATGCAGGGAGGGGGCCTGCCGGCTCTACGCCCAGGGCCTGACCCGGATAGGTAGAGCTGAGCCCTGTCACCGCGCAGACTGCCCCGGCCTCCGCTGTGGTGACAGACCGGAATTTATCCCCGGAATAGACGCGAATCTGGTCCACCTTTTCCTCTCCGCCGGGCAGGGCCAGGGTAGTCTTCACTGGAAGAGATCCCCCGGTGATTTTCATGTGGCTCAGCCGCCCTCCCTGGCTGTCCCGGGTAATTTTGAACACCCGGGCCCCAAAGGCCTCCCCCCATACCGGCCGGGGTCCCAGGTGGGTGAGGGCGTCCAGCAGCTCGTCTACCCCCTGGGCCCGCAGAGCGCAGCCAAACAGGCAGGGGAAGCATTTTCGTGCGCATATCAGCCGCCGAAGGGTCTCTTCCGTCAGCTCCCCGGTTTCCAGATATTCTGACAGGGCCTCCTCGTCCCCCAAAGCGGCCTGCTCCCAAAAGCGGTCCGAGCCATAGTCCGAATAGTCCAGAATGGCGTCGGACAGGCTGCCCTGCAGCTTTTCCAACAGAGCCTCCCGGTCTACCGGCTGGTCCATTTTGTTGAGGAACAGGAAGACCGGAACCCCCCGGCTCTCCAACAGCCGCCAGAGAGTCAGAGTGTGGCCCTGAGGACCGTCGGGGGCAGAGACCACCAAAATGGCGCAGTCCAGCACCTGCAGGGTGCGCTCAGCCTCAGCGGCAAAGTCCACATGGCCGGGGGTGTCTACCAGAGTGAGCTCCACCTCTCCCACAGTCAGCACAGCCTGCTTGTTGAAAATGGTGATGCCCCGCTCCCGTTCCAGGCTGTGGGTGTCCAGAAAGGCGTCGGCATGGTCCACCCGGCCCAGAGCCCGCAAGGCCCCGCCCCGGTAGAGGATAGCCTCTGAGAGCGTGGTCTTTCCCGCGTCCACATGGGCCAGAATACCCACTGTCAGCTTTCTCATGCAATCCCCCCCCTGTTGATTTTCTCTGAAGCCGCTTTGCGTCTTGGAAAACTGCTTCGCAGTTTCGGCTCTACTGAAATGTTCTCAGGACATTATAGCATATCCGCCCGGGCCCGCACAACAGCTTTTGCGTAAAAACGAATGCGAGTATATAGTTAACTTCCACTCCCCGGCGAAGGGGCCGGAGAGAATCTAAAATCTAAGAGGGTTGAAAACATGAACAAAAGCAAGTTTCTGAAGAAATCACTTGC
>CAJUNQ010000098.1 GCA_910587835.1 uncultured Oscillospiraceae bacterium
AGGGCTTGTTTGAAAATAGAGGGAATGACGAATTTTTACCCAGAAGGGGTTCATTTCAAGGAAAAAACCGCAAGGCAATCTTCCGATTGGCGAGGATTTTTGACGCAGAAAGGGACCCTTCTGGGTAAAAAGACGGCGTTTCCGATTTTTCAAACAAGCCCTAGTCATCCCCTTGGCATGGGCACCTTATACCGGTTCAGCATAGCCTTGTCCTCCGGGCTCACCCGGCGGGACTCCCGGATCTTCTGGATGGTCTTGTTCTGGGTAAAGGGGGCTAAACTCTGCCGCTGCAGCAGGGGCAGAGTCTCCCCGGGGAATTTCACATAGCACACCGACAGGGCCCAGGCCACCGCCATGCGCACATAATACGGCTCCTGGGACATTGCTTCCAGCAGGGCCAGGTCCTGGGCAATATGCTCTGGGTCAACATAATAGCTTAGCAGCATAACGGCGGCAAACCGGGCATAATACTCCCGGCTGTCCCTGAACAGCGGCTGAAGGAACGCCCACATCAGGGCCCGGTCCTCCGGTTTTTTCAGAGAAAAGCCCCCGCAGAAGATATCGCACACCGCCCAGTTGTCAATCAGGGGCAAAAAGCTCTCTACCAGGGGCAGACGCTCCTCCATGGGCAGCTTCATTCCGGCAATCACGAGCCCTCTTATCATATTTTCTTCATATGACCCGGGCCGGGTGACAGCCAGAAACCCCACCGGGTCCTGCCTGATCACAGCCCGGGCCATCTGCCGCAGCTGAGGGACCCGCACCCCATAGGTCAGAACGACTCCGGGAACAAGCCCCTGATGAAAGCTTTTATACTGCTCATCTGAGAGCCCGGCCAGCTGCGCCAGAATGTCCTGATAATCCTGGGGGGTAAACGCCGCGCTCATGCCCGGACCTCCCGGGCGGTAAGCTGGCTGATCAGGCTGAGCATGTTGGGCATGGACTGGGACTTGTCAAAGCCCGCGCAGTTCTCCCGCATGGCCTGCAGGCGTTTTTTCTCCTGCAACAGCTGAGAGATCTCCTGGGCAAAGTCGCTGCCCTTCTCAATGCGCACGCACATGTCGTGGGTCTTCAGGAATCTGGCATTGTCCTCCTCCTGGCCGGGGATGGCGTCGAACACAGCCATGGGCAGGTTGCAGGCCAGGGCCTCTGACACGGTGAGCCCCCCGGGCTTGGTGACCAGCAGGTCGGCGGCGTGCATATACTTCTCCACCTCGTCGGTGAAATAAATCAGCCGGGTGGGAATGGCCGGGGCCGCCTCGATCTCCTTCTCAAAGGCGTCAAACAGCTTCTGGTTGCGCCCGGTAATCACGATGATCTGCATTTTCACCTGGGTCGCGGCCAGGTCCCGGTACAGCTTGATAATGTTGGACACGCCGAAGCTCCCCGCCATAAACAGCAGGGTGGGCAGTTCCGGGTCCAGGCTCAGCTGGCGCAGCAGCATCTTCTGGTCCTGGGGGTCAAAAAACACCCCGTGCACCGGAATGCCAAAGGGGCATATTTTCTCCAAAGGCACGCCGAACTCCCGCAGCTCAGGCACCATGTCATCGCTGGCCACCACATAGCTGTCCACCTCGCGGGCAATATAGGCCCTGTGGGCGCCATAATCGGTGATGATGCAGATCAGCGGCGCCTTCACCAGGCCGTCGCCCTTCAGGTCCGCCACCATCTCTGTGGCAAAGGGGTGGGTGGTGATAATCACATCCGGGTTATAGCCTTCAATGGCGGGGTAGAGCATGTTGCTGAACAGCCCGCTGAGCTTGGGCACCAGGTGGGAGATCATATTCTGCTTGTTGGTGCGCTTATAGAGCCGCCCGAACAGCATAGGGGCCTTTTTTGCCATAAACAAATAGCTGTCGCACACCGTCTTGTCCAGCAGACGGCCCACCGCCTTCAGGCAGTCCACCGTGCGCACGTTCCAGCCGGTGTTCTCCCGGATGTATTCCTCCACGGCATTGGCCGCGCGGATATGTCCGCCGCCGGTGGCAGCGGTCAAAAGCAAAATTTTCATGGGGTATCGCTCCTCAATATCAACCTGAATGTACTTTGTCTGCGCTGTTCAATCCGCCCCCCAAAAAAAGAAAGTCAGGCCCTTTTGCAGGGGAGAATCACTCACAATGTACGCTTTATGTACATTATAACACGCCGTGCCCCTGTATACCAGCGTTTTAAAAAAAGCGTAAGCTTTTTGTAAGTATAAACCCGTTTAAAAAAAAGAATAACAAAATTGAAACCAAATAAACCGCTTTCACGACTTTACATTTGACCGGCGAGCATGTATAATGTTAGATAAACTGGCCCAAATTCAGCTTACCCGCAGCCGGCGGGAGGAAGGAATCAGTATCCATGTGGGAGATCACGAATAAGATTAGATGGAAGCGCGCCGCGGCGCTGGCTGCGGCAGCGATGGTGCTGGCCCTGGGCATGAGCGCCTGCAAGTCCGGCGAAGACGACGGCAGCAGCCTGTCCAGCACAGCAGTCAGCCATACGGACGACCCCAGCCGTTTCCCGGAGGGGGCCACCATTGGCGGCAAAAATATCGGCGGCAAAACCGTCAGCGAAGCCCAGGAGATTGCCAGAGCCGCCCTGGACGAGAGCATGGCCTCGCTGGAAATCAGCGTGAAATTCAAGGACGACACCATCTCCCTGCGGGGGGAGGATTTTGACACCCAGGACATTCTGGACCTGGTTGTGCCGGACATGCTGGCTTCCCGCAAGGCGGACAAGTTTGAGCTGCCCTTTGTAACGGACCTGTCTGAGGCCGGCCGCAAAAAGCTGGACGACGCCGCCCAGCAGTGCTACACCCAGGCCAAGGACGCGGAGATTGCCAGCTTCGACGGAAACTCTGGGGAGTTCACCTTTCAGGACGAGCAGACCGGCAGCCGGGTAGACATGGCCGCTACCCTGCGCAGCGTCCGGGAACTGCTGGCCCAAAAGCACGGCGGGGCTATTCAGGCTGCTTTTGTGGAGACCAAGCCAAAAATCACCAAGCAGTACCTGCAGGAGAACTTCAAGAAGCTCTCCACCTACAGCACAGTCTCCAACAACACCTCCAACGGCAACAGCAACATGGCCCTGGCCCTGTCCAAGGTCAACGGCACCATATTAAAGCCCGGCGAGGTCTTCTCCTACAACACCACCATTGGCGACAGCACCGACCCGGCAGGAGGCTGGCTGACTGCCGGCGGCCTGGTGGGCGGGCAGAGTGTGTCGGTATACGGCGGCGGCATCTGCCAGGGCTCCACCACCATCTACAATGCGGCGCTGATGGCCGGCATGGAGATTGTGGAGCGGGACTGCCACAGCAGCCCCTCGGGCTATTGCCCCATTGGCCTGGACGCCACCGTGGACTATGGCAGCATTGATTTCCGGTTTAAGAACTGCCTGGAAAACCCAGTATACATTGCCTCCTGGATGGACGGCGTGACCCTGACGGTGAACTTCTACGGGTGCTTCCCCGAGGAGTGGGACAATATTGAGCTGGGTTCTCAGCAGACCGGCAGCGAGCCTCCCCGTGACTCGGTGGAGTTCCAGGTGGACGGAAGTCTTGCCAAGGGGCAGTTTGTCCGCAAGACCTCCGGCAACAACGGCTACTATGCCAGCGCTTGGCGGATCTTCTATAAAGACGGCCAGCAGATTCGCACCGAGGACCTGCCCAGCTCCTATTACCGGTCCACTGGCAAAATCTACCTGGTTGGTCCTGGAACAGATACCTCGAAGGTGGACACCAGCAGCGAAAGCGGCAGCACCGAGCCCACACCCTCTCCCTCCCCCTCTCCGGCTCCCACTACCGCGCCCACACCCAAGCCGGCTGACCCCACCCCAGAGCCTCCCGCTCCGCCGGTGGAGACTCCCGTGCCCGAGCCCACCCCTGAGCCTCCTGTAGAGGAGGACCCCACTCCGGAGCCCCCTGTGGACGAGAACCCTGGCGGCGGAGACGAGGGGAATGAGGACGGCGGCGGAGAAGCCGAAGGATAAGAGACAAAAAGGCTGCAGGCAACCCTGCGGCCTTTTTGCGATGAAAGCAGCGGCTTGCTGTCCGGTTGACGTCCGCCGCGCCGCCCTGCCGCAAGCTTCTTGATTCTATATGGGCACGGCCTTTGGCGCGCTGTTGACCAGGATAGAAATTCCTCACACAGCGCTTGGCGTGGGCCCTACCATCGGCGGCTCTTTGCTCGCTCTGCTCGCCCGGCCGCCGAAGTGAGCGGCAGCGGCCCACCCCACCCGCCCCCAAAGCCCAGAGACCAAGGGCGGAGCTTCCACCCGTCTGTCAGCTTGTCAAAATACCATATCAGGAGGAGATCATTATGAAAGACGGCTTTTTCAGAGCCGCTGCCGCCACGCCCCAGGCCCGGGTGGCGGATGTGGAAACCAATGTCCAGCGCATCCGGACGCTGATTGAGGAGGCCGCCCGCCAGGGCTGCGGGGCCGTCTGCCTGCCCGAGCTGGCCCTTACCGCCTACACCTGCGGCGACCTGTTCCACAACCGGGCCCTTCAGGCCGCTGCCCAACAGGGCCTTGCTCAGCTGATGGCGGACACTGCCGGGCTGGACATCCTCTGCATAGTAGGCCTGCCTGTGGCCTCAAAGGGTTCTTTGTACAACACCGCCGCAGTGTTTCACAAGGGGCGGCTGCTGGGGCTTGCCGCCAAGTCCTGCATTCCCAATTATGGAGAGTTCTATGAAGCCCGCTACTTCATGCCCGCCATGCCCCCCCAGAAAATCACCTTCTGCGGCCAGGAGACCTGGCTGGGCAGAGACCTGCTGTTCTCCTGCGAAAATGTAGAGGGCCTGACCATCGGAGTAGAGCTCTGCGAAGACCTGTGGGCCGTCCAGCCCCCCAGCGCTTCCCTGGCTCAGAACGGCGCGACCCTGATCCTCAATCCCTCCTGCAGCGACGAGGTGGCCGGCAAGTCCGCCTACCGCCGGGACCTGGTAAAGATGTGGTCCGGCCACATTATGGGCGGCTATGTATATGCCGACGCAGGCCCTGGGGAGTCTACCGGGGACATGGTGTTTGCCGGCCATGACCTGATTGCCGAAAACGGCGCGGTGCTGGCAGAGAGCGCCCTGTTCACCACCGGCCTCACAGTGGCGGAGCTGGACCTGGAGCGCATCCTCCAGGAACGCCGCCGGGCCAACACCTGGCAGGACCGGGCGGATGCCGGCGTGGTCTCCATTCCCTTTGCCTATGACCAGGAGACCCTGAACGCCTTTCAGCCCGCGCGCGGTTTCTCCCGCCAGCCCTTTGTGCCAGAGGAGCCTGCCGCCAGAGAGGCGCGCTGCCAGCTGATTCTGACCATGCAGGCCCAGGGGCTTGCCTCCCGGCTGAGGCATATTGGCTGCAAAAACGTGGTCATTGCCTTCTCCGGGGGACTGGATTCCACCCTCGCCGCTCTGGTGGCTGTGCGGGCCTTTGACCTGCTGGGGCTGGACCGCCAGGGGATTCTCACGGTCTCCATGCCCTGCTTTGGCACCACCCAGCGCACCCGCCGCAATGCGGAGGTTATGGCCCGGGAGCTGGGCGTGGGCTTCCGGGAAATCCCCATTGGAGACACCGTGCTCAGTCATTTTCACGACATCGGCCAGGACCCCTCCCGCTATGACGTGACCTTTGAAAACGCCCAGGCCCGGGAGCGGATGCAGGTTGCCATGGACCTGGCCAACCAACGAGGGGGCATTGTCATTGGCACCGGCGACCTCTCTGAGCTGGCCCTGGGCTGGGCCACCTACAACGGGGACCACATGTCCATGTACGGCGTCAACGCCGGGGTGCCCAAAACCCTGGTCCGCCACCTGGTGCGGTTTGAAGCCCAGCGTCTGGGCGGTCCTCTGGGCGAGGCCCTGTCCGACGTGCTGGACACCCCGGTGAGCCCGGAGCTGCTGCCCCCCAAGGACGGGGAGATTGCCCAGAAGACCGAGGAGCTGGTGGGCCCCTATGAGCTCCACGACTTTTTCCTGTACCACCTGCTGCGGCATGGGTTCGGGCCGGGAAAAATCTACCGCATGGCCTGCCGGAGCTTTGCAGGCCAGTTTGACGGCGAGACCGTGAAGGCCTGGCTGAAGGTATTCTACCGGCGGTTTTTCGCCCAGCAGTTCAAACGCTCCTGTCTGCCGGACGGCCCCAAGGTGGGCACGGTGAGCCTGTCTCCCCGGGGAGATTGGCGGATGCCCAGCGACGCCAGCGGGGCTCTGTGGCTGAAGGAAATCGAAGCGTTGTAACAGAGAGGAGAGAACCAAAGTGGAAAAGAAACACATTCTGGTCACCATTCCTCTGTCTCAAGAGCAGAGGGACGCCCTGGAACAGGAGGGGACTCAGGTCCGCTTCCGGCTGGGAGAAGCTCTGCCCTCAGGCCGGGGCGGGACCCTGCCCTTCCCCCAGCTGCTGCCCGCAGAGCCTGTCACAGAGGAGGATATGGCCTGGGCAGAGGCCATTCTGGGCAATGTGGCCCCCGAGCTGCTGAAAAAGGCCCCCCGCCTGGAATGGATGCAGACCAGCTCCGCCGGGGTAGAGCCCTACCTTCATCCCGGGTTATTGAGGCCAGAAACCGCCCTGACCAACGCCACCGGGGCCTACGGCCTGGCCATCTCCGAGCACATGCTGGGTATGCTGCTGATGGTCTTCAAAAAGCTGGAGCTTTACCGGGACGCCCAGCGCCGGGAGGACTGGGCCAGCCAGGGCCAGGTGCGCACGCTGCTGGGGTCCGTGGTGCTGGTCATGGGCCTGGGGGATATTGGGGGAGACTTCGCCCGGCTGTGCAAGGCCATGGGCGCCTATGTCATTGGCCTCCGGCGTACCCCCGGCCCCAAGCCGGCGTTTGTGGACGAACTCCATCTCACCGGGGAGTTGGACAGCCTCCTCCCCCGGGCAGACGTGGTGGCTGTCACCCTGCCCGGCACCCCCCGCACCCGTGGGATGCTCAGCCGGGAGCGCATTGCCCTTATGAAGGAGGGCGCGGTGCTGCTGAATGTGGGCCGGGGCTATGTGGTAGACACCGAGGCCCTGTGCGACGCTTTGGAGAGCGGCCGTCTGGGCGGGGCCGGGCTGGACGTTACCGACCCGGAGCCCCTGCCCCCCGGCCACCGGCTGTGGCAGCTGCCCACCGCGGTGGTGACCCCCCATGTGTCCGGCGGCTACCACCTGTGGGAGACCCATGAGCGCATTGCGGCCATTTTCGCGGAGAACCTGAGGCGGTTCCTCCACGGCGAGCCCCTGAAAAATCAGGTAGACCCTGCCTCGGGCTACCGGCGGCGGGATGATTCCACATGAACCGGGAACAGGAAGCCGAGCATATGACGAGGGAGCACTACCTGGACAACTCCGCCACCACGCCCGTGCTGCCGGAGGCCGCGGCCGAGGCCCTGCGGCTGATGACAGACTGCTGGGGCAATCCCTCCTCCCTGCACAGTCGGGGCTTTTGGGCCAAAAAGGAACTGGACGCTGCCCGGGCCACCGTGGCCCGCCGCCTGGGCGCAGCCCCGGAGGAAATTATCTTTACCAGCGGAGGCACCGAGGCCAACAATATGGCCCTGCTGGGGGCCGCTGCCGCCCGCCGCCGCTTGGGGAACAAAATCGTCACCACCGCTGTGGAGCACGACTCGGTACTACAGGCCGCAAAAGAGCTGGAAGCCCAAGGCTTTCAGGTGGTTCGCATTCCCCCGGACAAGGCCGGGCTGGTCCGTCCCCAAGACCTGGAAGCGGCCATTGACGAGAGCACCATTCTGGTCAGCCTCATGCTGGTGAACAACGAGACCGGCACGCTGCTGCCTGTGCGGGAGGCGGCGCAGATGATCAAACGCGGCAGGGCCCCGGCCCTTCTGCACACAGACTGCGTCCAGGCCTTCTGCAAAATGGACTTTACCCCCCAAAAGCTGGGCGCAGACCTGTGCACGGTAAGCGCTCATAAAATTCACGGACCCAAGGGCGTGGGAGCGTTGTATGTCAAAAGGGGGACTCGAATTCTGCCCCGGGTATTCGGCGGCGGGCAGGAGCGGGGCCTGCGCTCCGGCACCGAGAGCCTGCCGTTAATCGGGGCCTTTGCCAAGGCGGTAGAGCTGTCCCCCCGCCCCGCCGCACTGCTGCCGTCCATGAGAACGCTTCGTGAAACGCTTTTGACGCTGCTGGGGGACATTCCGGAGATCGTGGTCAACTCGCCGGAGGAGGGCCTGCCCTATATTCTCAATCTCTCCGCCGTGGGAGTGCGGGCCGAGACCATGCTGCACTTTCTGGCCCAAAGGGGCATATCCGTGTCGTCGGGGTCCGCCTGCGGCAAGGGTGCGCCCAGCCATGTGCTGGCAGCCATGGGCCTGCCCAAAGAGCGGGCAGCCTCCGCCCTGCGGGTGAGCCTTTCCCGTTTCACCACAGAGGAGGACCTGGCAGCGCTGGCCCAGGGCCTGCGGGCCGGGCTGGACAGTCTGGCAAAGGAGCGGTAAAGGAGAGAGCGGATGAGATTCAAAGCCATATTTTTTGACCGGGACGGCACCCTGGTGCGGGGGGACCCTGAGTGGACCCGGTTCCGCAACCAGAATCTGGAACAATGGAGCGGCCGCAAGTTCGATGATTCCTACGACTACTTCATGAAGTTTTTCCAGAAGGTCCTGGCAGGGGGCTTCCCCTTTGTCCCCTACCACACGGTAGACCAGGAGCTGGCTTTCTTCCGGCAGTGGTATCTCTATGTGTTCGAGGACATGGGCATCACCGAAAAAAACGCCGAGCGGGCGGACCTGCTGGTGGAAAAGCTGTGGTACTTGAAAAAGCACCCCTATCCTGAGACCGTGGACGTGCTGGAATACTTCAAGAACAAGGGCTACAAAATGGGGGTCATCAGCGACTGCCCGCCCTCTTTGGAGCTGACTCTGGAGGGCTGCGGCCTGCACCGCTACTTCACCAGCTTTACGGCCAGCTCACTGGTGGGGGTGGGAAAGCCAGACCCGGCGATTTACCAGGCCGCTCTGGCAGCTCAGGGCGTGGCTGCGGAGGAGTCTCTCTATGTAGACGACTGTCCTCCCGAGGCCGACGGAGCCCGGGCCCTGGGGTTCGCCTCCTTTCTTCTTGACCGGAGCGAGAGCCAGCCGGAATCGGAGTGGCGGATTCACAACCTGCGGGAGCTGGTAAATTTTGTAGAGCGCAGAGGCAAAAGATTTTGACAAAATTCCCGGAGGCTGATATAATAAAGCCAGTCTGGCTGTGGCCAGGCTGGGACGTTGTTGCGGTGATTCCACCGCCCATGCTGACGGCTGGCAGGGTGGAGATCACAGGCGGTTGGCGGCTCCCCTGAAGGGGGGTGAGGCTGAATGCGGAAGACTATTGTGCGCGCACTGGTTTTTTTACTTATCGCGCTGATCGTTTTGCTTTTCTTCCCCATAAAAGCTTGCTAGCCGCCCGGATGCGACCCGAGCGGCTAGCATGACCATTGTCTACTAGTCCGGAGGGCCAACCGCATGCAGCAGCGTCCCTCTTTTCATTTATTATACCACACTCTCCCGGTTTGTCAAGCCCGCGCCGGGCAAGAGGCGCCCCCCATTGCCCGGCCTTGCTTCACAACAGCGGACTATAGGGGAACATCAAAACAATCAGATTCTGCCCCGCCATGCTCTATGTACAGAACCCGGCAGGAGGCAGTTGGAACGGGAGGAGAAAATATGCGCGAGGTCATTTTGCTCAAGCTGGGGGAGATTGCCCTGAAAGGGCTGAACCGCCGGAGCTTTGAGGATGTACTGATCAAAAATATCAAACGACGTCTCCGGGACGCAGGGGAATTCACCGTCACGTCCCGGCAGTCCACCATTTATGTGGAGCCCTTGGGAGACGGCACCGACATGGACCTGGCGGAGGAGCGCTGCGCCAGGGTGTTCGGCGTGGTAAGCTATACCCGGGCCGGAGCCGCTGAAAAGAACCTGGACAAAATCCAGGAGCAGGCGGCAGAGTACCTGCGGGAGGAGCTGGAAGAAGCCCGGTCCTTTAAGGTGGAGTGCCGGCGCAGCGACAAGAAATTTCCCTATCAGTCCCCGGAGATTTCGGCGCAGGTGGGCGGGTATCTTCTGGAACGCTACCCCCATCTGCAGGTGGATGTACACCACCCGGACCTGGAGGTGCGGGTGGAGGTGCGGGAGCAGTCCGCCTTTGTCCACGCCAACGCCCGGCCCGGGGCCGGAGGCATCCCTGTGGGGGCGGGAGGCAAGGGCCTGGTGCTGATCAGCGGTGGTCTGGACAGCCCGGTAGCCGCCTGGACCATGGCCAAACGGGGGCTGGCTCTTACCGCTGTGCACTTTGCCAGCCCCCCCTACACCAGCGAGCTGGCCCATGACAAGGTAGTCCGCCTGCTGCGCAAGGTCAGCCAATACGCCGGGCGCATCAAGCTGGTGACTGTGGAGCTGACCCACCTTCAGGAGGAGATCCGGGACCGATGCCCTGAGGACCTGGGCACGGTGATCCTGCGCCGGTACATGCTCCGGGCGGCCCAGCAGGTGGCGGAGCAGGAGGGCTGTCAGTGCCTGATCACCGGGGAGAGCCTGGGCCAGGTGGCCAGCCAGACCCTGCAGGCCATTGCCTGCACGGACGCTGTGGCGGAAATGCCTGTGTTCCGGCCCCTCATCGGCGCCGACAAGGCGGAGATTGTACAGCTGGCCCGGCGTATTGACACCTTTGACACCTCCATTGAGCCCTATGAGGACTGCTGCACCATCTTCACCCCCCGGCACCCCCGCACCAAGCCCACCTTGGAGATGGTGGAGCGGGGCGAACAGGCTATCGACGGAAAAATGCTGCTGGCGGAGGCCATGCAGAACCTGCAGACGGCGCATATCAGCGCGTATTGACAAAGGAGAGGCTATGAATAGCATCACCACAAAACAGTTCAGTATTTTGAGCGACCACATGGCCGTGTACCAATTCATGCTGGACATTTATGAGAAGGACTGGCGCAATGGCGTGGCCGCGCCCTTCTGGGAGTATGCCCTGTGCTCAGATTGGATGGACAAGTCCTACCTCCACCGATGCCGGATGTGGAAGGATGGGGAGCGGATTGTGGGCTTCTGCTTTTATGAGAACCCCATGAGCGATGTGTATTTCAGCCTGCGGCTCGGCTATGAGGCCCTGGCCCCTGAGATGGCAGCCTACGCCGGAGAACATATGCCTGTCAACGGAGAGCACCAGCTGGTGATATTCGGAAGCCAGACCCCCATTCTTCAGGCAGCAAAAGCAGCGGGCTATTCCCATGAGAGCTATGTTTATGACTGCGCCAAGCCCCTCCATTATCCCCTGCCAGAGGGCTTCCGCTTTACAGAGCCGGGCCTGCTGGACCTGGCCAAGTGCTGCGAGTGCTGCTGGAAGGGCTTTGACCACGAGGCGGAAGATGGCCCCTGGAACGGAGAGTTTGAGTATAGCTATGCCCTGGTGAACGCCCCCCATGCCACCCCAGAGCAGCACGTTGCCGTAATGAATGAAGCCGGAGACTATGTGTGCTATGCGGGCATGTGGTGGGTCCCAGAGAATCATCTGGCCTATTTGGAGCCCCTGTGCACGGTGCCGGAGTACCGACGCAAGGGCCTGGCTGCGGCAGCACTGTCTGAGCTCTGTCGGCGGCTGAAGCCCCTGGGCGCCACCCATATGACTGGCGGCGGGAACCCCTTCTACCCAAAAATCGGCTATGGGCCGGGGGAAAAGTGGACGTACTGGAAGAAATGAGGCGAAAAATGAGTGCATCAAACCGCCTGTTCCGGCGGCTGGATGAGGAAGACTTTCCCATAGCCAGGGAGCTGTTTGCCAGCGTTTTTACCGGGCCTCCCTGGAACGGCGATTGGTCGGACCCAGCCCAGCTCAACGCCTACATTCAGGATTTGACCAGGCAGAGCAACTCGCTGGCCTTTGGCTTGTTTCAGGGCTCTGTGCTGGTTGGGCTCTCTATGGGCCGGGTAAAGCACTGGTATACCGGCACAGAGTATTCCACACCGGCTGTCAGAGCCAGGGCCTGGGCAGCTTCTTCCTGGGAGAAATGGAGAGGGCCTGCAGGGAGCTGGATGACCCATATTTTCCTGCTGACAGACAAGGATGTGCCAGCCTATGGGTTTTACCGGAAGCAGGGCTTTTATGAGCTGAAGGAGAACGTGGCCTTTGCCAAAAAAATCTGAGAAGGTATGGGCATATGGATATTCGTTTATATTACCAGGAGAAGGGCATGGGCCGTCCCCTGGTGCTCTTGCACGGGAATGGTGAGGACGGCAGCTATTTTCGCCACCAGATGGAATATTTTTCCCCACAATACCGGGTTCTTGCGGTAGACACCCGGGGACACGGCCAGTCGCCCCGGGGAACCGCGCCCTTTACCATGTCCCAGTTTGCCCAGGACCTGAAAACGCTTCTGGACGAGCTGGAAATCAACGCGCCCATTCTTCTGGGCTTTTCTGACGGAGCAAACATTGCCATGAAGTTCGCGCTCCAATACCCCGAGCGGCTCACCGCCCTGATTCTCAACGGCGGCAATCTGCATCCTCAGGGAATCAAGAGAAGGGTCCAGCTTCCCATTGAGCTGGGGTATCGGGCAGTCAGATTGTTCGCGGACAGGTCTCAGGAGGCCCGGCGCAATATGGAGATATTGGGCCTGATGGTCCATGAGCCGAATCTCAAGCCCCAGGAGCTGTCAGCCATCCAGGCTCCCACCCTGGTCATTGCCGGCGCCCGGGACATGGTCAAAACCGCCCATACCCGGGAGATTGCGGCGCATATCCCCCACGCGAGACTGGCCATTCTGCCAGGGGACCACTTTATTGCCGGGAAAAACCCGGAGCGGTTCAACCGGGAAGTGGAACAGTTTTTGAACACAGTATGATTATTGAGAGAGAAAGGTGATTCTATGAACGCAGAAATCATATCCGTTGGCACCGAGCTGCTTTTGGGCGCAGTAGTCAACACCGACGCGGCCATTGTGGCCCGGGCCTTGTCAGAGCTGGGCATCAACCTGCTCCACGCCTCCGTGGTGGGGGACAATCCTCAGCGATTGAAGGAGGCTGTGGAGACTGCCATCCGCCGCAGCGGCCTGCTGATTATGACCGGGGGCCTGGGCCCCACCACCGACGACCTGACCAAGGAGACCACTGCCGCTGCCGCCGGGAAAAAGCTGGCGCTCCATGAGGAGAGCCTGCGGCGCATTGAGAACTACTTCAACGAGAAGCATGTCAGCGAAAATCAGGCCAAGCAGGCCTGGCTCCCTGAGGGCTGCCATGTGCTGCAAAATGACAACGGCACAGCCCCCGGCTGCGCCTTTCAGGCCGAAAACGGGTGCACGATCATCATGCTCCCCGGCCCCCCCAGCGAGCTGGCCCCCATGCTCCACAACTACGCGGCGCCCTACCTCAAGCAGAGCCAGGAGTTCACCATTGTGTCCCACAATGTGCACATTTACGGCAGGGGCGAGGCCCCTGTGGCCCAGATGATGGACGATTTGATGGACGGGGAGAACCCCACCCTTGCTCCCTACGCCAACGAGGGCGAGTGCTATCTGCGGGTGACAGCCAAGGCCCACAGCCATGAGGAGGCCGACCGGCTGTGTCAGCCGCTGATTGATGAGATCAAAAACCGGCTGGGAAATTTTGTCTACTCTGTGGACGTGGACAGTCTGGAAGAGCTGGTGGTCAAGCTGCTGGCAGAGCAGGGCAAGACCCTAGCCACTGCCGAGAGCTGCACCGGCGGGCTGCTCTCCAAGCGGCTGACGGATATCTCCGGGTCCTCGGCGGTGTTTCACATGGGGGCAGTCACCTACGCCAATAAGGCCAAGGAGCAGCTGCTGGGTGTGCCCCATGAGACCTTGGAGGCCCACGGCGCGGTGAGCCCCCAAACCGCCCGGGCTATGGCCGAGGGCATTGTCCGGCTGAGTGGCAGCGACTTGGGCATTGGCATCACCGGCATTGCCGGGCCCGAGGGCGGCACCTCTGAGAAGCCGGTGGGGCTGATCTACATTGCCCTTAGCGACGGCAAGGAGACCTGGGTGGCCAAACGGGCCCCCATTGGCCGCACCAAAACCAGGGACTGGCACCGGCACTGCGCGGCCAGCCAGGCCCTGGACATGGCCCGCCGGTATCTCACCGGCCTGCCGGTAATCGAGGAGCACCAGTATGAGGGCGATAAAGCCAGCCGTGGGTGAGGGCATAAAGCAGATTGTGGGCCGCTTTGCCCCCAGCCCCAGCGGGCGGATGCACCTGGGGAACCTGTTCAGCTGCCTGCTCAGTTGGCTGTCGGCCCGCGCTGAGGGTGGGCGGATGATTCTGCGCATGGAGGACCTGGACCCTCAGCGCACCAGCCGGGCCAAGGGCCAGCAGCTGAAGGCCGATCTGCGCCTGCTGGGGCTGGACTGGGATGAAGGTCCCTACTGGCAGTCGGAGCGGAGCGCCTACTACCAGCAGTGTCTGAAACGGCTGATAGCCCAGAATGTGGTATACCCCTGCTTCTGCAGCCGGGCGGAGCTTCACGCGGCCAACGCCCCCCATGCCTCTGACGGGGACTATATCTACTCCGGTCGGTGCCGTGGCCTGACAGCGGAGCAGATCGAGGAAAAGCAGCGACACCGCCCCCCGGCCCTGCGGCTGGCAGTAGCCGGGGAGGAGGCCTTTATTGACAGGCACTACGGCCCCCAGCACTACAGCCTGTCCCGAGACTGCGGAGATTTTATTCTCCGCCGGTCCGACGGGGTGTTCGCCTATCAGCTGGCAGTGGCGGCAGACGATGGAGCCATGGGAGTCACCCAAGTGGTACGAGGGCGGGACCTGCTCCCCTCCACCCCCAAGCAGCTGCAAATTTACCAGCGGCTGGGGCTCACCCCACCGGAATTCATCCACCTCCCCCTGCTGCTGGCAGCTGATGGGCGGCGGCTCTCCAAGCGGGACGGCGACCTGGGGCTGGACGCCTTGCTCATCCGCTTCACTCCGGAGGAACTGGTGGGCCGTCTGGCCTATCTTGCCGGCCAGATTGACCGCCCCGAGCCTCTGCGCCCTCAAGAGCTGCTCTCTGTGTTCGACTGGGAGCGGGTGCCGGCAGAGGACATTTTGCTGCAAGATTGTCTATTTTGATGAAATTTTTTTGTCTTTACACCGAGTTCCCAGTTGACCTCTCGTTATATTTCATCTATAATGAAAACAGAGGCTGACCTGTCAACAGCCAAACAGCGGGAAGGAGGGAAGACCATGAAACGGATCACCGGCACAATCCTGGCGTTCCTGCTGGCAGCGGCGCTGCCTGTTCTGTCCCTGGCCACAGAGGCCAAGCCTACGCCCACCACCTCGCCGGGCCCGGGCATACGGCCTGAAAACCGGCTGACTGTCCACGCGCCGTGTATCGAATGGTGCGCCCGGCAGCAGCTGATCGAGAACGTTTCAGAGCATTTTGACCCTTTTACCCCTGTGACCCATGCGGAGGTGGCCGAAGCGCTTTACCGGCTTAACCGGGGTCCCCAGGCGTCCCTCGCCGGCCTGTGCCAGGGGCTGGACCGCGCTCATGCCCTATGGTCGGGGGAACCAGAACGGGCCATTACCCGCCAGGAGCTGGCCAGGACTCTCCACCGCTGGCGGGGAGAGCCGGAGCCAGTGGAGGAAGAGGTCAGACGCATGACAGTGGACCAGCTGGACGACGAGGCGGATATAGCCCCCTACGCCAGAAAAGCGGTGGACTGGGCAATGTCTACCCACATACTCCCTTATTACTATTTCAGCGACGGCCAGCGGCACGACTACTTTCTTCCTCAGGGCGCAGTTACTCAAAATGACTTGGCCCAGGTGTTGTACCTGCTGTATCTGTTGGATGGCCCTCCCTGTCCCCTGGACCCGGAAGCGGTGGATTTTGTCATCCTGCGCGAGGGAGGTCTGAACCAGGAAGGCCGGCGGATTGAGGACCCGGAGGAGATTCGGCGCTTTTTGGAGCTTCTGAACGGGTTCCGGGCGGAGTCTGCCCGGCTCGTGCCTGCGGCTATTGGCTGCGCCACGCACAGCGGCTTTGTCATCTTCCCGAAAGCGAAGCCCAGGGAGAGCATCAGCACTGTGGAGAAAAACGCGCTGCTTTTTAGCAGCCCTGAACCCGGCGTCCTTTGTTTTGAGCTGCGCTGGGATATAGACGTAAATATAGAGTTCACTGCCCCGCTGCCCAGCCCTTTCCCAGAAGACGAGTTTGCCCGGTGGATATACGGACTCCCCGGAGAGGCGGACTAAGACAACTGAATAAAACGGCAAACGAAAAGGCCCTCCCAACCGGGAGGGCCCTTTTTTCTGTGATTCTCAGAAGGTCTCGTAATTATGGGCGTCCTTAAGCACCATGTCCTTAACCTTCATCAGCCGAATCTGAGTAGAGCGCTCGTTCTCATCCAGCTTCATGGAGATATACTTGATGTTGGCCTGAAGCTCGGGAATCATTACATGCTCCAAAGCGTTAACCCGGCGGCGGGTCTTTTCAATCTCTACCGCCATCAGCTGGCAGGCCTTTTCGATCTCAGCCAGCTTCAGCATGTCCGGGAAGACGTCCGAAAGAGACTGCACCGCGCCGTCCAGGTCGCTGGATGTAAAGGCAAAGCCGTAGGAGAAAATATCGTTTTTATCCGGGCTGCGGGTCTTGAAGTCGAAGGTGGGGATGTTGACGCTCATCACGTTCTCCACCCCGCTCTCCACCGAGACCCGCTGCTTGGGAGCCAGCATGGCGGTGTTCAGCACCTGGTCCTGCATCCCGGCCCGGGCCAGCAAAAAGTTTTTGTTGGCGGCGGCAATGCCCTCCTCCACATGCTCCCGCAGGGCCTTGTTCTCCCGGACCTTCTCCAGGAACTGGCGCATCAGCTCATCCCGCTTATCCTTCAGCAGCTTGTGGCCCCGGGTGGCAGTAACCAGCTTTTTCTTCAGCCGGGTCAGCTCCATACGGGTGGGGGTTATCTGTTTGCTTGCCAAGGTGCATCACACCTTTCCGTAATACTGATCCAGGAATTTGTCGTTGATACGCTTGAGCTCGGAGCGGGGCAGGATAGACAGCAGCTTCCAGCCGATGTCCAGGGTCTCCTCAATGTCCCGGTTGGCATTGTAGCCCTGAGAGACATACTCATTCTCAAAGGCGTCGGCAAACTTGGCGTACAGCTTGTCGATCTCCGTCAAGGCGGCCTCGCCCAGCACCACCATCAGCTCCTTGGCCTCCTTGCCACGGGCATAGGCGGCAAACAGCTGGTTCATGGTAGCGGCGTGGTCAGACCGGGTACGGCCCTCGCCAATGCCCTTGTCCTTCAAACGGCTCAGAGAGGGCAGCACGTCAATGGGCGGGGTGACATTCTTCCGGTACAGCTCCTGGCTCAGAATAATCTGGCCCTCGGTGATGTAGCCGGTCAGGTCGGGAATGGGGTGGGTCTTGTCGCCCTCAGGCATGGTGAGAATGGGGATCATGGTGATAGAACCGTTCTTCCCCTTCTGACGGCCCGCCCGCTCATACAGAGTGGCCAGGTCGGTATACATGTAGCCGGGGTATCCACGACGGCCGGGCACCTCCTTACGGGCGGCGGAGACCTCACGCAGAGCGTCGGCGTAGTTGGTGATGTCGGTAAGGATGACCAGCACATGCATGTTCTTCTCAAAGGCCAGATACTCCGCAGCGGTCAAAGCCATCTTGGGGGTGGCAATGCGCTCGACAGCGGGGTCGTTGGCCAGGTTGACAAACATGACGGTACGGTCGATAGCCCCGGTCTCCCGGAAGCTCTGTACAAAGAAGTTGGACTCCTCGAAGGTGATGCCCATAGCGGCGAACACCACCACGAAGGGGTCGTTGGTGCCCCGCACCTTGGCCTGACGGGCAATCTGAGCCGCCAGCTGAGCATGAGGCAGGCCAGAGGCAGAGAAGATGGGCAGCTTCTGGCCGCGCACCAGGGTGTTCAGGCCGTCAATGGCAGAAACGCCGGTCTGAATAAACTCCTGGGGATAGTTACGGGCAGCGGGGTTCATGGGCAGGCCGTTCACGTCTACCCGGCGGTCGGGCAGAATCTCCGGGCCGTTGTCAATGGGGCGGCCCAGGCCGTCGAACACCCGGCCCAGCATGTCCTCGCTCACTCCCAGCTCCATGCTGTGGCCCAAAAAGCGCACCTTAGAGTTGGAGAGGTTGATGCCGGTAGAGTTCTCGAACAGCTGCACCAGGGCATTGCCCTCGTTAATCTCCAGCACCTTGCAGCGGCGGCGCTCGCCGTTTGCCAGCTCAATCTCGGCCAGCTCGTCATAGGCAACGTTCTCCACGTCCCGCACCAGCATCAGAGGGCCCGCCACTTCCTGGATAGTTCTGTATTCCTTTGGCATTAGAACTCCTCCTTTGTCTGCTTGGCGTCATTCAGTTCCTTGTCCAGCTGTGCCATAACCTGCCCGAAGGCCTCCTTCACCTTGTCCGGCTCAGTGTACTTAAAGCGGCCGATCTGCTCGCGCACAGGCAGGTCAATGAGCTTCTGAATGTCCACGCCGTTGTTCAGGGCGGCAAGGGCCTTCTCATAGTAGCCGGTAATCAGCAGCATCATGTCGTGCTGCTTCTCCAAAGAGGTGTAGGTGTCGATCTCGTCAAAGGAGTTCTGGTGCAAAAAGTCCTCGCGGATGGAACGGGCCGCTTCCAGCTTCAGCCGCTCGGGAGCGCTCAGGGCGTCCATACCCACCAGCTGCACGATCTCCTGCAGCTCAGCCTCGTCCTGCAAAAGCCCCATCAGCTGGGTGCGCTGGGCGATCCAGTCCTCGGCTACGTTCTGGTTGAACCAGTCCGCCACATCGTCCAGATACTGGGAGTAGCTGGTCAGCCAGTTGATGGCCGGGAAGTGACGCTGCTGCGCCAGGGCGGAATCCAGGCCCCAGAACACCTTAACAATACGCAGGGTGGCCTGAACAACAGGGTCGGAGTTGTCGCCGCCGGAAGGGGAAACCGCGCCGATTACGGACAGAGAGCCCTCGCGGTCGCCAGAGCACAGCGCCTTGACAGAACCGGCACGCTCGTAGAACTGAGCGATACGGCTGCCCAGGTATGCCGGGTAGCCCTCCTCGCCGGGCATCTCCTCCAACCGGCCGGACATCTCGCGCAGGGCCTCGGCCCAGCGGGAGGTGGAGTCGGCCATCAGGGCCACCGAGTAGCCCATGTCGCGGAAGTATTCGGCAATGGTGATGCCGGAGTAGACCGAAGCCTCCCGGGCCGCCACAGGCATGTCGGAGGTGTTGGCGATCAGAACGGTGCGCTCCATCAGGGACTTGCCGGTTTTAGGGTCCACCAGCTCGGGGAACTCGTTCAGAACGTCGGTCATCTCGTTGCCCCGCTCGCCACAGCCAATGTAGACCACAATGTCCACTTCAGCCCACTTGGCCAGCTGGTGCTGAATGACGGTTTTGCCGCTGCCAAAGGGGCCCGGCACAGCCGCCACGCCGCCCCTGGCAATGGGGAACATGGTGTCTACCACCCGCTGGCCGGTGACCAGCGGCATGTTGGGGGACATTTTCTGCTTATAGGGGCGGCCCTGACGGACAGGCCACTTCTGCATCAGGCCCACCTGCTTGGGGCCCTCCTTGGTCTCAACAGTGGCCACGGTGTCGGTCACCTTATATTTTCCCGCTTTGATCTCCGTCAGCTTGCCGGAGATTCCGGGGGGCACCATAATTTTGTGCGAGACCGCAGCGGTCTCCTGAACAGTGCCGATGATATCGCCGCCGGTCACTTCGTCGCCGGCCTTGGCGGTGGGCACAAAGTCCCACTCCAAATCCCTCTTCAAAGAGGGGACCTCCACGCCGCGCTGCAGGTTGTTGCCGGAGATCTTCATGATGTCGTCCAGCGGGCGCTGGATGCCATCATAAATGCTGCGGATCAGGCCGGGCCCAAGCTCTACGCTCAAGGGCGCGCCAGTGGACTCCACCGGTTCGCCGGGCGCCAGGCCAGAGGTCTCCTCGTAGACCTGAATGGAGGCTTCGTCGCCGTGAATCTCGATGATCTCGCCGATGAGGCGGCGCTCACTGACGCGCACCACGTCGAACATGTTGGCGTCGCGCATGCCCTTGGCGATAACGAGAGGTCCGGCTATTTTTTTGATGGTACCATTGCTCATGTTTACCAATCACCCGTTTCTCGTTTGATACGTTTTATAGTCGAATCGCGGTCATTTCCAGCAGAAAATGTCAAGGGAAAAGCTTTACAGTCCATAACGGCAGGACTGCCAGGGCGAGCTTCCATAGCCTGCGGAAGCCTCCCCGCCATGTCTCCCCGACGCGGAGAACAACCGCCCCAACGTCAGTTGCCGTTGAAAATAATGTCGGACCCCACCGCCTGCTCTACCGAACGCTTGACCATGCGGATGCCCAGGCCCGTGTTGCCGTGGACCCCTGGAATGGTGATGACGGCGGGCAGCAGGCTCTCCCGGCAGCGGTCCAGCTCCTGAGGGATCTCTTCGGCCAGGGCCTCGGTGATGTAAATCACCGCGTAGTCCTGCTCTGAGAGGCGGCGCAGGGTTTTGGCGCCTTCCTCGCCGGTGCTTACCGGAAAGACCTCCAGCCCCAGGGCCGCAAAGCCGTAGATGCTGTCACGGTCGCCCAAAACGGCTATTTTATACATACATTTCCCTCAGTCTTTCCCGGACCATTCCGTCGTCCAGCTCGTTGAGCTTGCCGGAGAGGATGATCCGCACGGTGCTGATCTCGTTGCGCCGGGCGATGACATAGGCGAACAAGGGGCCAACGGTAAAGGGGTTCATCTTCTGGTCCTTCACCAGGTCCATCACCCGGTCGTCGCACCACTTCTCAAAGGCCGAGTAGGACTCCTTCAGCCGCTCCGCCGCCTCCCCATAGGGGGTCGCCGACAGATAGGCGTACAGGTCCTCCAGGCTTTTGCAGGCAGCGGCAGCCAGGCTGTCCGCGTCCAGGGTGCCGCAGGGGGCCAGGGCGGCCTCCAAAAAGGCCCGGTTCTTGCCGGTTTTGCAGGCGCGCACCGCCACCTTAATGTTGCTGACCGCACAGGTGAGCTCCGCATAGTCCCGCAGAATGTCCGACTTGCTTTCCCGTCCGCAGGCCAGCACAGCCTCCAAGCAGGCGCGGTCCAGAATGACGTCGCACAGCTGGCCGTCCTCGGTCTGCAAAAGGGTATGATAGGCGTTGTCCGCCGCCTGGGCCATGGCCTCGGGCAGGGGGGAGAAATCACCCTCCCGCACACAGCGCAGCATCAGCTCAGGCTCCACGGCGCCCCCGGGCAGAAATACCTGGTGGGGCTCCACGCCAGTGACCACCGCTTTCACGGCAGCCTTAAGATTGTTATAATCGGTGGGGAAAAGGAGCACCTGGAAGGGGGTCAGGTCATCCGTCAGCTCGTAGATGAAGGCCCAGGTCTTCTCCTCCTCCGCAGCCAGCACCTCCTCGGGGGTCACGTCTCCAGCCGCGGCCCAGCCCTTGTCGCTGAGCACCCGCAGGCACTCCTCCACCTTGTGGCAGGCCATCAGCTGGTCCACGTCCTGGCGGCTCAAAAGCCCCAGCTCCCGGGAGCGCACCCGCGCCACCGCGTAGATGTATTCTTCAGTCATAAGCAGCATGCTTCCTTTCTCCGGGCGGGGTCAGGCCACCGGGAACAGCAGCTTGCCGGCCGCGTCCCGAAGCTGGTCCGAAGCGTCCTCGAAGATGGCCCGGAAGGTGCAGTTGATGTCGACACCGCCATAGACCAGCAGAAAGCCGTTCTCAATATTCTGGGGCTTGGGGGAGATGGTGACCTCCGCCCCGGGCACGGCCTTGCGCATACGGGCCAAAAAGTCGTCGGGCAGGCGGTCCACATCCTTTTTATTCAGGAACATCTCTCCCCGGCCCTCCTGGGCATGGCGCTTGTAAAGGGTGAGCAGGGCGTCGAAATACTCCTTGTCCGGGGCGTTCTCCAAAGACTCCCGGGCCGCGTCCACAGCCTCGCGGATAAGCTCCTGCTTGAAAAGCAGCATCTGGTTGCGCTGCTCCAGCTCCGCGGCAGACTGGGCCCGGTCGCGGATATCCTGGGCCCGGCGCTCGCCGTCCTTCAAAACCGTGCGGACCTTCTCGCCGCCCTGGGTTTTGGCGGCTTCGGCAATGTCGCCGGCCTTTTTCTGCGCCTGGGCAAGGATCTCACCGGCCTCCTTCTGGCCGTCGCCGGCGATCTGGCTGATAATGGAATCCAATCCGGTCATGGGTCTTGCCTCCTCTCCTGTTTTTTACGACCCTCTTTTTTTTAGATGGACAGGCTGCCAATGCTGGTGATGGAGAGGATGGAGATGAGCAGGGCCAGAACCGCGTAGGTCTCAACCATGGCGGGGAAAATCATGGACTTACCGAACTGGTCGGGCTTTTTGGCAACCAGGCTGATGGAAGAAACCGCAGCCTTGGCCTGCCACTTGGCAGAAACCATGCCCACAATAGCCATGGGCAGGCAGGCGGCCAGATACAGCAGGCCCTTGGCGAGGCTGATGTCAGAGCTGCCGCCCAGCACGCCGATCTGGGTGAGGGTGACGAAGCCGATGAGCAGGCCGTAAATGCCCTGGGTGCCGGGGAGCAGCTGCAGAATCAGAACCTTACCGAACTTGGAGGGGTCCTCGGTGACCACGCCGGCAGCGGCCTGGCCGGTCATGCCAACGCCGATAGCGGAACCAATGCCGCCCATAAGAGCGGCCAGCACAGCGCCCAGCAGGGCGAAAACGATGCCCATAGTTGTCCAATCAAACATTTCTTATTCCTCCGTAATCTTAAAATGTTTTGTTTTGGCGGCAAAGGGCTCAAATTTGCGCCCGCCGCCCTCATAAAATTTGCCGAAGAACTCGACATACTGCAAACGGTTGGTATGTACATAAGCGCCCAGCAAATTGATGAGCAGGTTGAGAACATGGCCGATGACAAACACCAGAATAAACAGCACCACGCCCACAGGGCCGCCCCCGGCCATGGTGCCCAGCATGTTGAACACCTGGGCGATAACGCCTGTGGCAAGGCCCAAGGCCAGCAGCCGGGAGTAGGACAGAATGTCCGACAGCCAGCTGGACACGCCGTAGAGCCCATAAAGGCCCTTCAAAAAGCGCTTGACGCCCCGGCTCTCACGGCCGCTGGTGGCAATAATGCCCACCGCGCCCACGCCTGCCAGCGCCAGAGCAATGTTGGTGACAATGGAGGGGATGCTCAGGTGCAGGCTCATCATGTCCTGGAACATGCTGGTGGAAATAAGGGCAATGATCAGCCCCCCTACCAGCATATACCAGAAGCCGCTGTCATACAGGGCGTCCAGATATTTTCCCCGGCGGCACAGCTGGTAAATCTGCATGGCAAGCCCCGCGAACAGATGGATGATGCCCAAAAGGAAGCTGAACAGCATCAGCCGCATGGGCTCCTCAAGGGGCGCGAACCACAACGGCGGGGTCAGGCTGGGCATATCAGCCCCATAGCCAAAGAAGGTGCGGGCAATCACATCCACCGCGTCGCCGAAGTAGCTGCCGAACAGCACACCCCAGAACATGGTGGACAGTCCGCAGAAGAAGAACATCCGCATGGTTTTGCGCAGGCCTTCCTCTATGTTTTTGAATTTCAAAAGCACAATGCCCGTGCCCAGGGCGATCAAAAACCCATAGGCCGCATCAGAGAGCATCATGCCGAACAGCACATAGTAGAACACGCACATCACCTTGGCGGGGTCCACCTCAAACTTGCCGGGCAGACTGTAGCCCTCAATGACCCCCTCCACCGGCGCGCCGAAAAAGCCGTTCTGCAGCCGCACAGGCAGGTCCTCCTTCTCGTCGGGGGTCTCCACCTCCACAAAGGCGTTGTACTTTTCCTCCAGCTCCTTCTGCAGGGCGGGGGCCCGGCGGGCCTCCACATAGCCCGTCAGCCAGAACACATGGGGGCTCTGCCACAGCTCCCCCAGCACCCCGTATTTGTCCGCCCGCATGGTGTAGTAGTCGGCGGTAAACAGCAGGGCCTGCCGCTTGCCGGCATAAGAAACGATCTCCTTCTCGCTGGCGGCAATGTCCTCCCGGGCGGTCTGAATGCGGTTCTTCAGCTCCTGCACCCGCTCAGGGGGGGCGGTTTTGGAGGGCGCCGCCGGGTAGGTAAAGCCCATGCCCCGCAGAGCGGCCTCCAGCTTAATGCCCACCCGGGCCAGGCAAACCACAAAGGCGCAGGTCTGCTGGGGCTGGGTGCTGACGACCTCTACCTCCACAGCCTCCACCTCAGGCGCGGCCTGGGCCAGGCGGGTCTTGATCTCCCCTGCGGTAAGCTCCTCAGGGAAGGTGCCGATGAACACGCTGGACGACTGGGTGCCAATGGTGCGCATAGAGATATCCAGGCCCATCCAGGGCTTCAGGGCGTCGATCTGGGCCTCCAGCCGGGCAATCTCCGCCTGCTGGTCGGCAATGCGTTTGCCCAGGGCGCTCAGGCGCTGGGCGGTTTTGGTCAGCTCGGGGGCGGCGGCCGCCGTCTCCTCATACTGATGGGCATTGATGCCCGTGCGCCCCTCCAGCATAGCCAGCATGGACTTCTGAGGGGGAGCGTAGCTGTCCAGCACCTCCACGGCGCTGGTAATCAGCTGTGCGTTTTTCTCGAACGTCTGCCGCGCGGAAGCGGTGTCCGTTTTGGAGAAGGGGCCCATGCCGTCCTCCTGGCCCGCGTCCTCCGGGGTGTTGACCTCCACAACGGCTTTCCGCTGCAGCATTTCCAAAATCCTTTTGCGGTTGTTCTTCAGCGCGTACACATGGATGCGCTTCATTTCCACTACCGCCATCTGCATCGAACCTCCTTGTGTCAGGTAGTCTCACCCAAAACGATCCTGCGGATCTCTTCCACGACCTTGCCGCGGTTTTCCTGGGCGCCGCGGCGCAGGCTTTCCTGCTGCGAGAGCGTCTGCTCTCTGACCTGGCTGCGCAGCTTTTCCGCATCGGCGCGGGCAACGCCGCACAGCACGTCGGCCTTTTTCCGGGCCTCCTTCACGGCGGCCTGAATCGCCTTTTCGCCCTGAGCCTGGGCGTCCTCAGTCAGCCGCTGGGCCTCGGCCTTTGCGTCCAGCACTGCCTGACGCGCCTTGGACTCGGCCTCGCTGATGGCCTGCATGGTCTCTTTCGCCAAACTTTCTCACCTCCTGTAGCCAGCCTGAAAGGGGCCGAGTGAAAGCCCTCGTCTAAGCCAGCCATGATGCTTGCCCGGCACGGGTAGCATAAGAAAACTGCCGGACGCCGCTGTATGGGCAGGCCGGATGAGGGGGCCGCCAAAGACGGTCCTCAAAAGCCGGCTCAAGCCTGCAAGCTTGCGACAGGAATATTATACCCCCTTTAGCACTAAAAGTCAAAACCTAAATCAGCTGAAAACAGGAAAAAATATCTGCCCCGGCCAAAAACCCAGAAACGCCGTCTCTATTGCGGAATACCCCGCCGCTTCCCCGCCAGAAGGCCCTGCTCCCATTTCCATTTTTTCCAGAAATTTCTCCTGCCCCAGGACTTGCCCACTATAACAGAAAACCGCCCGGGGCCAAAGGCCCGGAGCGGTAATTTCTATGCGAAGCGGTATGGGTTTATTCTTCAGAGCCGGCCTCAGAGCTCTCGTCCTGGCTCTCCTCCTGGCTGCTCTCCTGAGAGCTGGCGTCCGTGTCCTCGCTGCTGGTGGAGGAGGTGCCGTTGGAGCCCATGGTGTCGGCCACCACAGTGGTGCGCACCGCGCCAATGGCCTTCTGGTTCACTTCCACGCCCAGGCTCTTGCCCTGCTCCATGGTGTAGTCCAGGAACTCCTGGGCCTTCATGGTGCGCAGCAGGGTGTTTGTGCGGTCCTCATCGTCCATCAGGGCCTCAAAGTCCTCGTTGATGTCCAGCTTCTGCACCAGATACAGCCGGGAGGTGGCGTCTACCACCGCGGCCCCATCATTCTTCAGGGGGAATATCGCATCCTTGAACAGGTCGCTCATAGAGTCGTTGGACACAGCCAGCGGCTCGCCGGTGGTGGGCTCGGCTCCATTGTGGGAGTTCTTATAATTGTCCATGGCCTGGTCAAAGCTAATGCTGCCCTTGGTCACCTCCTGGGCCCAGTCCTCCAGCATCTGCTTTTCGGTGAGCTTCTCGTCCTCATCCATGTCCACTGTGTTGCCCTCATCGTCAGTTTTGGTGAGGGGGATGGAGAAATACTGATAGTAGGTGTAGCCGTCCAGATAATACTGCTTCATCTCATCCTCGCCAAGCGCCAGCTCGCCGCCCTCGCCATACATGGCAGACAGCAGCTTGGAGAGCTTTTGGTTGTAGACAGAGTAGGCCTTCTCAAAAGAGCTCTCCGCTATGCCCATGGACTCGAAGGGGGTCTTGTAGTAGCTCCACATGGTGCTGGTGGCGGACTGGATGGCGTCCTGGTCCTCCTCAGAGAGGGTGAGGCCCAGCTCGTCAAACTTCCGGGTGACAAAGTAGTAGGAGCGCAGATAGTCCAGGGCCCGGTCCTCCACCCAGCTCTCGGCGCTCTGGCCGTCAATCTGGGACTTGAACACCTCGCTGCCGCTGTCCACCTTGGCAGCCCCGTCGGTGTAGGCGGAGGTGAGATAATAGATGTACCCGCCGATGGGCATGGTATCATCCCCCATTTTAGCGGCCCAGGTCTTGTCCTCGCTGTAGCAGCCGGCCAGCCCCGCGCACATGGCCAGCGCCATAACCCCGGCGGCAGCCCGCTTGAACATGCTTTTCATGGTCATCATGCCTTTCATATTATTGGTATATTTTTTAGCGGCTGAAAAACGCGCTTCTCTATTATAACGCAAAAGTGCCCGCTTGTCTACCTGTTTTGCGTTTTTTTGCGGGAGTGCTCTTTCACGGCCTCTCCCCCGCCGCAGCCAGCCCTTTTGCCGCGCAGACTCCCTTCGGCAAAACACAGCCTGGCCGGGACCGCTCTTCCCCTCCAGATCCATGCCGCCTTTCTGTTCTATGACGCCTACAGCCCCGCGCCCCTGGCCCGCCGCTCTCCTTAAGTGACCAAAGTAACAATGGACCGGCCTACGGCGGCTCAGGAGCTTTACCCCTAGCCACCTTGAAAAGGAGGACGAACCTTTTCAAACCGCTCGCCAGAGCCTTGCTTACACGCTTAATATTGGGGGGCGCTCCTCTTACAAACTTCAGGCTTGCATTTTCCCCATAAAAATGCTACAATAAATCCCATTCCAGGCGGGCGGGTCCTTCCCTCCCGCTCTGTTGCCGTCCCCGCAGAAAGGAGCTCTCTCATGTTCTTCTCAAAACAAACGTCCCCCGGTCCGGTAGAATTCATCATCGCCGGGCTGGGCAACCCTGGCCGCGAGTACGAGGGCACCCGCCACAACGCAGGCTTTCTGGCCGTGGACCGGCTGGCCGATAGGCTGGGGGCCCAGGTGGCCCGCGTCCGGTTCAAGGGGGTCACAGGCGCCGCCTCTCTGGGGGGCCGCTCTGTGCTGCTGCTCAAGCCCGGCACCTTTATGAACCTGAGCGGCCAGTCCGTCCGGGAGGCCATGGCCTTTTACAAGGTGCCCCCGAAAAAGACCCTGATCATCTTTGACGACATCAATCTCCCCCCCGGCCGCCTCCGGGTGCGCCGTAAGGGCAGCGACGGAGGCCACAACGGGATGAAAAACATCATCTACCTCACCGGCTCCGACCAGTTCCCCCGTATCAAGCTGGGCGTGGGCCAAAAGCCCCACCCGGACTACGATCTGGCGGACTGGGTGCTGTCCAGGTTCAGCCAGGGGGACTTAAAGGAGCTGGACCAGGCCCTGGACCATGCCTGCGCCGCCGCAGAGCTCATTGTCCGCGGAGACATTGACCGGGCCATGAACCAATATAATTGACCGACGCGCCGCCAAAAAAGCGGATAGCCTTTTGCAATCCGCCGTTTGTGCTGCCATGCGCCTGTAAACCCGCCCGGCTTCATGGATATCTCTAAGCGAGCTTCCGGAGGCGGCTGCTCTCCGGGGTCCACTTTTAGGCTCACTTGCCCTCCCCGCGTCCATCAGCCGCTCGTGCTACCGACCGCTGCCACATACCATTCAGGCAGCACCACACAAAGATGGCGCCTGCGCTGCGTTGTTCATTTTGCGTCAGGACACACAGATGAAGTCCGGCAATCAGACTATTATCATCTTGCAGTCCGACAAGCGAAAGCCGGTACGCCATCGCAAAAGCTATAACAGGCCCCCCGGCGAACTGTGTGCAAAGAGCGAGGCCCCCAGCAAGGGCCGCTCCCACAGAACAGACAGGCGCGGCACCAAGCAGCTCGATTTCACCCCATTTCAGTCCAAAATCTACCCTTTCCCGCATATTTTGAACGCCTTTCGCCTGTAATCCCGTTTATGTGAGGTCAACATGAAATCCATCTTCTCCGCCCTCTCCCGCTCCCCTGAGTACCGGGAGCTGTCTCAAGCCCTGAAAAACGCCGGGACCCCTGCCGTGGTCGCCGGCGTCTCTGGCGTGCACAAATGCGTGCTCACCGCCGCTCTTTCCAGAGAGTCCGGCCGCAAGGCCCTGATCATCGCCGCCGATGAGGCCGAGAGCCAACGCTTCTGCGAGGACCTGGCCGCGCTGGGCCTGCGCCCTGCCCAGTACCCCATGCGGGACCTGAGCTTTCGGGACGCGGCTGTGTCCTCCCGGGAGTATGAGCGGCTGCGGCTGGAGGCCCTCACCAAGCTGCTGGGGGGCCAGTGCGACTGCATTGTTGCCTGTATTGACGCGGCCCTGCAGTTCACCATTGGCCCCCAGGACCTGAAGCGCCGGTTATTTACCTTGGAGGCCGGGCAGGCTATGGCCATCGACAGTCTGCTGGGGGCGTTGGTCAGCTGCGGCTACACCCGGGAGGACCAAATCGAGGGCCCTGGCCAGTTCAGCCGCCGGGGAGGCATTGTAGACTTCTTCTCCCCCAGCGCCGCCCAGCCGGTACGGGTGGAGTTCTGGGGGGACGAGATCGACTCCATCAGCAGCTTCGACCCGGCCACCCAGCGGCGCACCGACCCTCTGGACGCTGTCACCCTGGCCCCCTGTGTAGAGATCATTCCAGAGAACCTCCCCGGGCTGGTAAAGAAAATAGAGGCTCTGGGCAAGGCCCTGCGGGGCAAGCGGGCCCCTAAGGCCCGGGAGGTGCTGGCCGCCGAGGCCCAGAAGCTCCAGGACGGGCTGCACATTGGCTCCATGGACAAATTCATCCCCCTGGTCTATGAAAAGCCCGCCACCCTGTTCGACTATTTCCCGGCAGAGGACGGGCTGCTGGTGTTCTCTGAGGGCGCCAAACTGAAGGAGCGGGTGCGCACCGCTTTGGCCCAGTGGAGCCAGGACCTGGCCTCATACCTGGAGGAGGGCCTGCTGTGCAAGGGGCTGGACTGCTACAGCGAGACCTGGGAGTATGCCCTCAGCCAGTCGGAGCGGGTCCCCGGCGTCTATATGGACGTGTTCGCCCGGGGCACCTATGAGGTCCCCACCAAAACCCTGGTGAATCTCACTGTCCGGCAATTTCCCGCCTGGGGGGGCGGGGTGCAGCTTTTAGAGGACGACCTCTCCGCCCTGGTGCACCAGGGGCGGGCCTGTGTGGTGCTCTCAGGCACCGAGCGGGCGGGCCGTCCCCTGGCCGACGACCTGAAAAGCGCCGGTCTGCCCGCCGCCTATGTGCCCGACCCCTCCACCGCTCAAAAGGGCACGGTTACAGTCACAGAGGGCTCTCTGTCTGCGGGCTTTGACTGGCCCAGCGCGGGCTTTGCCCTCATCACCCGGGGGCGGCTGGTGCAGCAGAAGCCCCGCAAGTCCAAAAAGGACAAGAACGCCAAGGAGATTTCCAGCCTGTCCGAGCTCTCTCCCGGGGACTATGTGGTGCACATCAGCCACGGCATCGGGGTGTTCGACGGCATTCACAAGCTGGAAATGAACGGGGTCACAAAGGATTATATCAAGGTGCGCTACGCCAAAAACGACACCCTGTATGTGCCTGTCACCCAGCTGGACCTGGTGTCCAAATACATCGGCCCCCGGGAGGACTCCGGCGTGCACCTGAGCCGCCTGGGCGGGGCCGACTGGCAGCAGAAAAAGCAGAAGGTCCGGGCAGCGGTAAAGGACATTGCCAAGGAGCTCATCCAGCTCTACGCCCAGCGGATGCAGCAGGAGGGCTACCCCTTTCCGGAGGATGGGGAGTGGCAGCGGGACTTTGAGGCCCGGTTTGAGTTTGACGAGACCGACGACCAGCTGCGCTGCATCAGCGAGATCAAGGACGACATGGAGCGTCCTGTGCCCATGGACCGGCTGCTGTGCGGAGACGTGGGCTTTGGCAAAACTGAGGTGGCCCTGCGGGCCGCCTTCAAGTGTGTGACAGGGGGCAAGCAGTGCGCCATTCTGGTGCCCACCACGATTCTGGCGTGGCAGCATTTTCAAACCATTATGAAAAGGATGGAGGGCTTCCCCATTGATATAGAGCTGCTGTCCCGCTTCCGTACGCCCAAGCAGCAGGAGGCCATTCTCCGCAAGGTGAAGCGGGGGGGCGTGGACATCATTGTAGGCACCCACCGTCTGGTGTCCAAGGACGTGCGCTTCAAGGACCTGGGGCTGGTGATCATCGACGAGGAGCAGCGCTTTGGCGTGGCCCAGAAAGAGCGGCTGAAAACCCTGTGCAGCAAGGCAGACGTGCTCACCCTTTCCGCCACCCCCATCCCCCGCACCCTGAACATGGCCCTCTCCGGCATCCGGGACATGTCTGTAATTGAGGAGGCCCCCCAGGACCGCCACCCGGTGCAGACCTATGTGATGGAGCACGACAAGGGGGTCGTCTATGACGCCATCCGCCGGGAGCTGCGCCGGGGCGGGCAGGTGTACTACCTGCACAACGACACCGCCTCCATCTCCCGCACCGCCGCCCAGCTGCAGCACGACATTCCCGAGGCCCGGGTGGGCTTTGGGCATGGGAAAATGGAGGAGGAGGAGCTCAGCGAGGTGTGGCGGCAGCTGCTGGACCACGAGATCGACATTCTGGTATGCACCACCATCATCGAGACTGGCGTGGACGTGCCCAGCGCCAACACCCTGATTATCGAAAACGCCGACCGCATGGGCCTCAGCCAGCTGCACCAGCTCCGGGGCCGGGTGGGCCGCAGCAACCGCCGGGCCTACGCCTACCTTACCTACACCCCCAACAAGTCCCTGCAGGAGATTGCCCAGAAGCGGCTCTCCGCTATCCGGGAGTTCACCGAGTTCGGCTCCGGCTTCAAAATCGCCATGCGGGACCTGGAAATCCGAGGCGCGGGCAATGTGCTGGGGGGCGAGCAGCACGGCCACATGGAGGCCGTGGGCTACGACATGTATGTGAGGCTTCTCAACGAGGCGGTCAGCCTGATGAAGGGCGAGCCCTTGAAAAAGGCCGCCGACGAGAGCTGTCTGGTGGATATGCAGGTGGAGGCCCACATTCCCGAGAGCTATATCGACAGCGTCAACCTGCGCCTGGAGGTATACCGCCGCATTGCCCAGGTACAGGACGAGGCCGACGCTCTGGATGTAATGGATGAGCTGATCGACCGGTTTGGCGAACCGCCGGAGGCGGTCAGGGGGCTGATCGACATTGCCCTTCTCCGCAACACTGCCGGCGAACTGGGGGTCAGCGAGGTCAAGCAGCAGGGGGACAGCCTGCTGCTCTATATGGCCGAGCTGGACATGGAGCAGGTGGGGGCCCTGGTAAAGCGCATGAACGGCCGGGTAATGCTCAGCGCCGGGAGCCGCCCCTATCTCAGCGTCAGGCTCCACGGCCAGTCCCCCCTGAAGGCCCTGGAAGAAATTTTGAGCTGCATGACAGCAGAGCCCGGTCCAACCGCCGCCAAACGCTGACATTCCAGACAACGCAAAAAAGGGCCTGCCGTCCAGCTGCTGGACGGCAGGCCTCTGCATTCAAATAGGTATACCCTATGAGGCCTGCGTACAGAGGCCGACGCTTCTGTCCACGGCTCTTGTTTCATGGACTTATGCCTGCCTCTCACTCAACCGTAAGCGACGCTCCCGAAGCTCGTCACAGATAAAGCTGACCAGCCCCCAACGGTCTCCACTTACTAACATCATAAAAGACACCTGCCGCCCAGCAGTTGGGCGACAGGCTTCAAAAGTCAAATGTTCAGGCATACCCTACGGGGCCTGTGCGCAGAGGCTGACGCTTCTGTCCACAGGCCCTTATTGTATGTACTTGTGCCCGCGTCTCACTCGGTGGTAATCACTATCTCTGCGCTCTCGCAGCCCGGGGCGGTGAACCTGGCCCGAACCTCCCCTGTAACGCCCAGGCTGCGGACCACGGCCATGACCCGGCCGTCCCAGGTGGAGCAGACCGGGGACTGATAGCTGCCCTCGGTACTGGGGGCGGCCGAGCCAAAGCCCAGCAGAACCCCCGGCCCCTCTACCTCCACAGCGACCTCCTTTTGCTCCCAGCGGTTCCAGTTTCCGGCAGCGTCGGTCAGGTCGGCGGTGATAAACGCCAAGCCCTGCCCTCCGGCGGAAATCGTCTCCCGGTCCGCTGTCAGCCGCAGGGCAGCGGCAGGGCCGGCGGTGGTCAGGGTGTCCCGGCCCACCTCCACGCCATTCTCATAGGCTATAGCAGTGAGCTGGCCCGGCTGGTATTCCACCTGGAACAGAGTGGTAAGGCGTTCCAGCTCCCCGGCCTTTTTGCGGCCCAGAGACTGCCCGTTCAAAAGCAGCTCCACCTCGCCGCACCGGGCCAGCACCCGCACCCACACCGGCTTGCCCTCATACCCCGGGAAGGTCCAGGAGGCCAGACAGTCTGCGTATTTCCAGCCGTTATAGTCAAAGGACATGCCATGCCGGTCCGCCCGCTCCACTGCCAGACAGGGCCCCTTGCCCAGGCCAAAGGCCAGCTCCCGCAAAAAGCTCACGGGCCTGCGGCTGGCGTTCAGGTCAATGTCTCCGCAGTAGGCCAGCCGGTCCGGCCAGCCCCCCTGAATCCTGGTGAACTCGCTGTTATAATGGGGAATGCCGATACCGGCCTCTCCCAGATAGTCATAGCCGGTCCAGGTGAAGTCGCCGATCACATGGTGGCAGCGTTCCACAATCTCCCACAGCCGGGCGATTTCCGGCGGATAGGTCTCGCTGCCCACCACCACCCGGTCCGGGTGGTTCTGATGCTCCAGCTCGTGCCGGGCCGTCAGATAATTGTACCCCACCACGTCCACAGCAGAGGCAGCGGGCTCCACCCGGTCCGTCAGAATATCCATCACCGAGAAGGCGTCCATATCCTGCTGGCCCGCGCTGCCCATCAGCTGGTTCAGCTCCTCGGCCCCGGCGCTCTCCGCCTGGGGCTCTGCCGGCGGCTCGTGCTTCATCATCTCGCCAATGTCCGGCACGTCCGCCACAGCCAAAAGGCCGTTGAGCCCAAAGGTGCTGTACCGGGTGGGGTCCTGCCTGCGCAGCTCCTCCGCGATGCGCTGGTTCAGCTCCCAGCCGGAGACCCGGCCAATCTCAGGAATCTCATTGCCGGTGCTGTACATTATCACACAGGGGTGGTTGTAGTCCTTGTCCACCATCTGTTCCAGCACCGCCTCCCAGCTGTTCTGAAAGTCCAGCCCAAAGTCGCCGGTGTTCATGGGCACGTTCCACATGTCCGACAGCTCGTCCATCACCAGAATGCCCACCTCATCGCAGGCCTTCAGCAATGCGGGCCCGGCCGGGTGATGGGCGCTGCGGATGGCGTTGAAGCCCGCCGCTTTCAGGTTCCTCATGCGGAAGCGTTCCGCGTCCAGAAAGCTGGCCGCGCCGATCACGCCGTTGTCGTGGTGGATGCAGGCCCCCCGCAGCTTGGTCTCCACTCCGTTGACCCGCAGCCCCTGCCGGGCGTCCAGAGCCAAGGTGCGGATGCCGGCGCGGTCCTCCCACTGGTCCACAATGGCGCTGCCGTCCCGCAGGGTCAGGCGGCAGGTGTAAAGGGCCGGGGCCTCCGGCGACCAGAGGACAGGGGCGTCCAGGGTGAGCTGGGTGTGCCAGCGGTTCTCCCCCTCCCTGGCGACAGCCGTCTGCAAAACCGTCTCCGCCGCCACCCTGCCGTCCGGGTCAAAGAGCCTGGCCTCCAGAGTAAGACGCTGGGGCTGAAGCAAGTTATGGGCCAGCCTTCCCTCCAGGCGCAGCAATGCGTAGCCCTCCTCCAAAGAGACTGTAGTGACCCGCTGCTTCCCCGGTACAAACCAGGTTTTGCCCCCTTGCAGCAGCCACACGTCCCGATAAATGCCCGACCCGGGATACCACCGGGAGGAACGCTCGTCGTTAAGGGCCAGCACCTTCAGGGTGTTCTCCCGGCCATATTGCAGGTAAGGGTCCAGGCAGACCGTAAAGCCGGTGTAGCCGTAGGCGTTCCCCCCGATGAAATGGCCGTTGAGGTACACCATCGCCCGGCGCATAACGCCCTCAAATTCTACCATGACTGTCTCCTGCTCCCATTCCGCAGGGGCCGGGAAGGTCTTGAGATAGGTATAGCATTTTGCGGGGTAAAAGCCGTACTGGGCGCCGCTGGGGCTGCCGGGGTCCCGTTCCTCCTCAATCATGGCGTCGTGGGGCAGGGTGACAGGCCGGGCCTCGTTACTGGGGGCAAAGATGGCGTCAAAAGGGCCCTCCATGCCGCTGCGAATGGTCCAACCATAGTTGAATTGTGTTTTTCTCATAATTACCTCCCGAAATGTGGTAATAATTTAAGGATATCATACCACAAACAAAAGAGATTTGCAGCCAGAGATCTGCCTAGGGCAGGGAAAACAATTTTGCGATCGCTCCCAAAAAAGGCGGGTAATTTCGCGGTCCAGGGGCGTTAGGCCCCTGGTGGGTTCTTAGGGCAAAGCCCTAAGCAGGGGGTGGGACGGAGTCCCACGACCTTGCCGGGGTGCGGCGACCTTTGCCGCCGGAGGCTTTCATGTACTCAATATGACAAAATTGATTTGCCTGTGCCTAGAGTCTGTTTTAAAACTCCGAAACGCCGTCTATTATGCCCCAAAACGGCGCTTTCTGCGTCAAAAATCCTCGAAAGGCGGCAAGCCTTTCTTGCAGTTTTTTCCTTGAAAGCCCTCGTTTTGGGACAAAAATCCGACATTTCTCCGGTTTTCAAACAGACTCTAGGGCGTGTTCCCGTAAGCGTTCGCACGCGCCTTATCTTCTACGTTGAAAATTCTTGAAGTACGCGAGTACATAAGAGCTGCAGGCAGCTCTGCAAATTTTCTCCTTGAATCTGACAAAAATTTACTCCGAAATCCCCATGCTCTGCTTATGGGAACACGCCCTAGGAAAGCCTCACTCCGGGTACACCTCCTCTGTCCAACAGAGATAGGTAACGCTGGCCTTGGCCGTGCCTTTGGACGCCGGGGTTAAAAACAGCACAGCCCTGCCGCAGCTCCCGTTTTTTGTGAAGGCCTTCTCTACCGCCGTAAGCTTTGCCTCTCCACCCTCCATGTCAACGCCGCATGTATTCCCCTTTCTCAACTGGTTGATTGTGGCGGTCAGCCGTCGGCGCTGGTCCATGTCAGGCGGGTCAGCTCCGCGCTATCCACGTCCTTGGGCACCAGGATAAAGAACAGGACCCCTCTCAGCTCTGACTCCGGCCTGTAACCGCCCAGCCCGCTTTGGGTGACAATGGCCTTTGCGGTGGAACCTTCAATGGACAGTTCCCCAAACTCGCAGTCAAAGTCCAGCCCGGTTTCCACCAGATCGATTACCAGCAGATTGTGTTCCCCAAAGTCCTCCTCCGATACCCCCCGGTCCCAGGGCTGGGGAACCTTGGTAAACAGGCGCTTATTCTGCTGCCGGTCCGCCAGCAGCCTGGCGTAATCCTCATAGCTGGTGAGGATGTAGGCCTCCCCCTGGTCGGAGCTCATGGGGACGGCCTCAGAATCGTCCGGCACAGGGAGTGGGTCCGGAGCAGGAGCCGGATCGGGGTCGGGCTCCGGTTCAGGCTGGGGAAGGCTCTCCTCATAGATGTACTTCGCCCGGGGCGTTTTCGTGCCGTCCACCGGGAAGGTGGCTTTCTCGTACAGCTTGACAAACCACGCAGCGGCCTCCTGCCGGTTCAGCTCCATGTCAGAGGCCACACAGCCGGGATAACCGATAATGTCATAGCCTGAAATGGCCTTCATATGGTCATAGCACCACGAGGGGAACCAGCAGCCAATTTCGTCAAAATCCTCCCAGGGCCGGTAAAGGCCATCCTTTTCCACCAGTTGCAGGTACTTGTGGAACACGACGGCCATCTCCCCGCTGGTAACCCGCCGGTTCGGGGCAAATTTTCCCTTGCCCACACCGCTCATCAGCCCGGTCCGATAGGCCCAGTCCACGGCCTTGGCACAATACAGGGAGGAAGGAACGTCCTCAAAGATATTCCCGGGGGAATTCTCGCACACAAGGCCGGTTTGCTTCTCAAACAGCCGCATCAGCACCTGAGCGGCCTCGCCCCGGGTGAGCTTCCGCCGAGGGGCGAAGGTGCTGGCCGACGTGCCGGAGAACAGGCCCAGATTGACGGACTCGAGCAAAAAGGGCGTGTAGCTCGGAGACCAGGTAACATCGGTATAGGGCGGGAAGGGCGGCGGGGTGGGGTCCTCCACAAACCCACAGGCAGCAGAAGCGCTCAGGCCGGTTCCGCTAAAGCTCAGGCACAGGGCCAAAGCAAAGGCCATCAGACGGTTCACAGTTTTTTTCATGTTGACAGCTCCTGTTACAATATATTTGCCCCATATATGTGGCAGCCAGCCACAGGCTTGGGACATCTCATGCCAAAGCTGTTAGAATGGGTAGGCAATGGTCTGATTTACAGCTCCAAGAGCGAAACGCTCGTCAGAAAGTC
>CAJUNQ010000099.1 GCA_910587835.1 uncultured Oscillospiraceae bacterium
AAATGCCGGATTTTTGGTCCAAAGGAGGCGATTTCAAGGAGAAAACCGCAAGTAATACTTGCGTATTACGAGGATTTTCGACGCAGAAAGCGACTGCTTTGGGGCAAAAAGACGGTGTTTTCGATTTTTCAAACGAGCCCTGGGTCCGCTGCTTCCCCTCCGCCTTTGCCGGGGGGCTTTTTGCGGCGGTTTGGGGCGGACGCTGGCCCCCTTGCTTTGTGAATCCTTTGCCGCGGGCGCCGGGGTTTTCTCAGGGGGTGTTCCGTTCGCGGAGAGGGTGAGATGGCAGGCGGCTTTGCCTGCCCCCTGCTTTGTGGTGGGGGCGGGCTGCGGTTTTGTGGTTGGCGGTTTGGGGGGCTAGCCGGCGAAGTAGGCCGCTATGGCGTTGGCGATGCGCTGGCTGGCGCGGCCGTCTCCGTAGGGGTTGCTGGCCTGGCTCATGCGCTGGTACTCCGCCTCCTCTGTCAGCAGCTGCCGCACCAGCGTGTAGATGGTCTCCTCATCTGTGCCGGCCAGCTTCAGGGTGCCCGCCTCTACCCCTTCGGGGCGCTCGGTGGTATCGCGCAGCACAATGACCGGCTTGCCCAGGGAGGGGGCCTCCTCCTGGATGCCGCCGCTGTCGGTGAGAATGAGATGGGACCGGGCCAGGAGGTTGTGGAACTCCACCACCTCGAGGGGCTCGACCAGACGGATTTGGGGGCAATGGCCCAGCTCCTCCTGAGCGGCCTTTTGCACCAGGGGGTTCAGGTGGACGGGGTACACGGCCTTCACATCCGGGAACTCCTCGACCACCCGGCGGATGGCCCGGAACATGCGGTGCATGGGCTCGCCCAGGTTTTCGCGCCGGTGGGCGGTGATGACAATCAGCCGGGAGCCGGCGGCCCAGCTCAGCAGGGGGTCGCTGTAGTCCTGCCGCACCGTGGTTTGCAGGGCGTCGATGGCCGTGTTGCCGGTGACCACAATGCGCTCGGGCCGCTTGCCCTCCGCCAGAAGGTTTGCTTTGCTCCGCCCGGTGGGGGCAAAGTGCAGGTCCGCCACGCAGCCCACAAACTGGCGGTTCATCTCCTCGGGGTAGGGGGAGTATTTGTCGTAGGTGCGCAGGCCGGCCTCGACATGGCCCACGGCGGTCTGGCAGTAGTAGGCGGCTAAAGCCCCGGCAAAGGTGGTGGTGGTGTCGCCGTGGACCAGGACCATGCGGGGCTTCTCCTTTTGGATGACCCCCTCAAGGCCCTGAAGCACCCGGGCGGTGATGTCGGAGAGGGTTTGGCCGGGCTTCATAATGTCCAGGTCATAGTCCGGCACAATCTGAAAGGCGTTCAGCACCTGGTCCAGCATCTGCCGGTGCTGGGCAGTGACGCACACCAGGGTTTCAAACTCGGGGCGGGCCTTGAGCTCTTTGACCAGGGGGGCCATTTTGATGGTTTCGGGCCGGGTGCCGAACACCAGCATGACTTTGATTTTTTCCATGACGCTCACATCCTGTTTGGTTGATTATATTCGGGACAGGGGGAAAACTTGCCTGCGGGGGTTTTCGGGGCGGGCTGTCAGCAGGGCGGGCCGGGCCCCGGGGGGCTTTTCCCCTTGCGGGGAGGCGGTTACTTTTTTTGTTGGGCGGCTTTTTTTACCTCCCGCAGGAATTTTACGTTGTTGTTCCAGAAGCGGCCCAGTCTTTGAGGCTCTTTGGCGATGCGGTAGAGCCACTCGGTGTTGGTTTTGACGAACAGGGCCGGGGCCCGCTTTTTGCTGCCGCTGAGCACGTCGAAGGAGCCGCCCACGCCCATGAAGACCCCTTTGGGGAATTCGTCCAGATGCCGGTGGATGAGCAGGTCCTGGGCAGGGACCCCCAGGGCCACCAGGGTCAGGTCTGGGGCAAGGGCTTTGATCTCCTGAAAATCCGCGTCCTTATCCTTGCTGTAGCCGTTGCGGCAGCGCACGGTGATGGCAGGGTATTGGAGCTTCAGCTTTTTGGCCAGGGCCGACACCACCTCCTCCTTGGCCCCCAGCAGGTAGACGGTCTTTCCCTGTCTGCCGGCGGCGTTCAGCAGCCGCTCCGCCAGGTCGACGCCGGTAACGCGCTCTTTTACCGGCAGGCTCAGCATCTTCATGGCCTTTACCACGCTGATGCCGTCTGGGACGATCTCGGTTCGCGGGTCCAGCAGGAGCCGCTCCACGGCCGGGTCCCGCTGGGCGTGCATGAGAATCTCCGGGTTGGCGGTGACAATGAACAGCCGCTCGCCGGAGAGCATGGCCTGCTCGGCCCGTTTGGCGTACTCCTCCGCCGTGCCGGGGAAGACCCGCTTTAAATACTGGTTCAGCGCCATGTTTACGGCCCCTTTCGTTCTTTCTTTTCTGTTCCGCCGGCTTTGGGCTGGTCTGCGTCAAAGTCGTAGAGCTCCTCTTTGCCAAAGGCCTCGGTGCTCTCGGAGGCCTTGAGGAACACGGTGATGGTTTGGAAGATGAGCTTGAAGTCCTGCCAGATGCTGTAGTTTTCAATATACATCAGGTCCATGACCAGCTTGTCCTTGGGAGAGGTGTTGTATTTGCCGGAAATCTGGGCCAGGCCGGTGAGGCCCGCCTTCATGCGCAGGCGGTAGGAGAACTCGGGGAGCTCCTCGGTGTATTTCTCCACGTTTTCCAGCATCTCCGGGCGGGGGCCCACCACGGTCATGTCGCCGTTGAGAATGTTGATGAGCTGGGGCAGCTCGTCGATGCGGAACTTGCGCAGCACCCGCCCCACCCTGGTGATGCGGTCGTCGCCGGCTGTGACGGACTTGTGGATGGAGTTCTGCTCTTTCATGGTGCGGAACTTGTACACCTCGAACACCCGGCCGTATTTGGTCAGGCGTTTCTGCTTGTACATCACCTTGCCGTGGTCCTCAAGCTTGATGGCAATGGCGCAGGCCAGCATGATGGGGCTGGCCAGCACCAGGCCCACAATGGCCACGGCCAGGTCCGTGAGCCGCTTGACAATGCGCTGCTCCATGGTCAGGTCCTTGGCGGTGTACATGACCAGGGATTTGTCGTCTAGGGTGACATAGCGGGCGCCCTGGCTCACCACGTCGATGGTCTCGAAATTATAATAAATATTCTTCTGGGTCTGGTAGCAGAAGGAGATCAGGTCGTTGCGCTCCTTCAGGGGCACGTCGTAGAGAAACACGGTGTCGCACTCCTGGATGACGTTGAGGACGTTTTTGTCGTCGTATCGCACCGTATGCCGGACCTCATACTGCTTTTGAAAGCGGTTGATTTTGGGGATGACGCTGCCCAGGCTCTGCCGGGAGGAGGAGATGACGCAGCATTTTTCGGGGGGCTCGAGGGAGAAATAGACATAGTTGCCAAAATAGGCAAAGAAAACGATGACCAGCACCTGCAGCACCATGACCAGCAGAAGAAGATGAGGGGTTTCGTAGACAAAATGGGCGTTGTTCTTCTCGCTGGTATTCATGATGGACAGCTGCAGGTGGGTCACCAGGTCGGTCATGACAGTGGCCAGGGCCATGGAGTGGACAATGGGCTTGGACTTTTGGGCGCCCACGGCGTAGCCCCCGTAGACAGACATGAGGGCAATGCCCAGCACCACAAAGGTCACCATGGTGACGCCGGTGGTGCGGGACAGATTGAAAAGCCAGGGGTTGTGGATGCCGAAAATGCCGAAGAATATGGCGAACAGCGAGGCGAACAGGGCCAGCTTGAGCACAAACACCACGGTACGTTTCATTTTTTTGATCATATGATGCATATTGTCACCTTCCCTTCCTTTCCAGCCAGTCCACTGCCTGGCGGGCCGCGCTGCCGGCCTCTTTGACGCCCAGGTTCCGGCAGAAGGCCTCTTGCCGGGCGCGCTGGACCTGGGGGTCAAAGGCCAGCACAGCGGCCTCCAGCTCCTGGTTGTCCTCCGCCCGGGCAAAGGGCAGCAGGTCCAGGTCCAGGGTGAAGTTGCGGTCGCTGCGGTAGGCCTCCAGGTCGTTTACATATAAAAAGCAGGGCTTGCCGGTGCACATATAGTCAAACATCACAGAGGAGTAGTCGGTGACCAGCGCGTCGCAGGCCAGGTACAGGTCCTGGATGTCCGGATAGGCGGAGGCGTTGCGCACCCAGCGGGGGTCGAGGGCCAGCCGGCCGGCCTTTTCGGCAATATTGGGGTGGAGCTTGGCCAGCACCAGCCATTCCCCCCCGAAGCGCCGGGAGAGGGCTTCTGTCAGGCGCTGGTAGTCCAGGTCGTAGACGGAGAGGCCCTTGTCCTTGCGGAAGGTGGGGGCGTACAGGGCCAGACGCTTGTCATCGGGCAGGGAGAGGGACCGGCGCACCTGGGCCTCCTCCTCCCGGCCGGGGCCGAAGAGCATGTCGTTGCGGGGAAAGCCGCATTCCAGCACCTCGCCGGAGTACCAGAAGGCCCGGCGGTAGATCTCTGTAAGAAAGGCGCTGTCGGAGAGGAAAAGGTCACACATCTGGGAGTCTTTTTTCGCGGCTTTGAGATAATTTTCGTCCAGGGCCTCCGCCGCGTCCCCTTCGATGCGCTTCAGGGGGAAGCCGTGCCAGGTCTGGATGTAGAGGGTGGACCCCCGCTTTTGGGTGTGGGCCCATTTGCGGCTGTTGTCTACCCAGAGCCCGGCGGTGCACTGGTGCCAGATGGCCCGGGGGCTGTCCACCACCAGGGGGGTCACGTCCTGGGGCAGGCTTTTGGCCTCCTCATGGCCCTTCACGGTCCAGAAGACCTGCCAGCCCCGGCGGCGGAGCTCCTCGGCAATGGCCTTGGGGCTGTCGGAATAGCCCCGGCCGTAGTAGCTCTGGCACACGGCCTTGCGGGGGTTTTTGGGCAGAAAGGAGAGGGTGAGCCACAGAACTTTGCGCATAATCCTTTTTATATTGCTCATGCCTTTCCCTCCTTTCCCGCCGGCTGCCGGCCCAGAAGGCGGCGGTGCTTGAAAATAATGATGAGGCGGAACAACAGAATGGCGAATTCCGTCAGCGAGGACAGAACGCACAGGGACACCAGGTTGACGCCCACGGTGAAGTGGCAGGCCGCCGCGCCGGCCAGATAGACCAGGGTGCCGAAGGCGGTGGAGATGTTGGCGTATCGGGCCAGGCCCATGGCCCCCAGGGTGGGGTAGCCCAGCACATAGTTGGGAAAGCAGCACACTGCCACGGGAATCATCAGCCGCAGGGGGAGCACCACATTTTTGCCCTCGGGGCCCAGCCAGAGGGTGAGAAGGGGCTCGGCAAAGGCGAACACAAAGGCGCAGCCCGCCAGAACCACCGGATAGACCAACAGCATGGCCTTTTTGATGATGCTGAAGTTTTTGTGCTTCATCATGTGGGGGTAGAGGCTGTCTGCAATGGGGGACATGCCGTTGCGGGCGGCGATGATCACGGTGTCGGCATTGGTGTAAAGGCCGGTGGCAATGCTGGGGTCGGTAAACATGGTGGAGCCCCCGGCGGGCATGGCGTGCATCAGGAGCAGGCCGTTGAGGTTGGAGTTGACGGACGCGGCCACCCGGGAGAACAGGAACTGGGAGGAGTCTTTGATTTCTGTCCACACCTCCCCCACCGTCACCCGGCAGAAGCGGACCCCCACCTTGGTGAACAGGTGCCAGTACACAAAGGCCAGGGCCCCGATGTTGCCAATGGCCGCGCACAGAGGCACCAGGTAGAAGTCCTCGGGCTTTTGCACCAGCAGGAACACCAGGCCTGTGGCCACCAGCTTGATGAGCACCGCCCGGATGGTGATGGCGGACATTTGCTCCAGGCCCCGGTACATGTAGTCGGGCAGCATGGTGACGCCCACCGTGGACAGGAAGAAGAACACATAGGCCAGCACCTCGCCGGGGCCGGAGAGGCTGGGGACAATGAGAAAGCCCAGCACTGCCGCCGAAATGGCGGTGAACAGCACCTTGGCCGCCACCACGCAGGTGAGAATGCGGGAGAGCTCCTTTTTTTCCTCCCGCCGGGCGGAGATTTTTGCCGTGGCGGAGAGGAGGAAGCCGAAGTCGAGAAAGATGAGGAAGAAATTGGCCGCGTATTGCCCGGCCCCCAGAAGGCCTACCAGCTCTACCCCCAGCACCCGCATTTTGTAGCCCTGGGTGAGCATGCCCAGCGCCATGTTGGAGAATTGGAGAATGTAGAGCATAACGGTGTTTTCCAGCAGGCTGTGCCGGGTCCGGTTGTTCCATTTTTCTTTTATATTCAAGGGCTTTGCCTCCCTGTTGTCATCCTTTGAGTTTGAACAGCGTCCCTACGGTGCGGTACATGCTCCGGTCCAGCAGAGAGAGCAGCAGCCGGCGCTTTTTGCCCAGCCGGGGCAGGTAGGGGTTATGCCGGCGGCGGGGAAATTCTCTGTCGATATAGGCCCGCAGCTCCTTGAGCAGGGGATGGCTGGGGTCGGCCCGGAGCACCCGGACCGAGGCGGTGAGGTAGCCGTGGAACAGGGCCAGATATTCCAGCTCCTGGCGGTAGGCCTCAAACAGGCCCTGGCTTTTGTACCAGCCCAGCACATCCCCAAGGGCGTCTATGATCTCCCGGTTGCGGGACAGGTTGGCGTTGTTCATAATGGAGCCGGGCCTTTGCAGGTAGTTGTAGCCCACAAAGCCGGTGTAGGCCAGCCGCCGGCAGGAGGGGATAAGCTTGAGGGTGGTGCGCAGGTCCTCGTACCACACCCGGGGGGGATAGCGCAGGCCGGTGCAATGAAAGAGCTGGGTTTTATACAGCTTATTGCAGGCGCTGGGGGCCAGGAGTAGCAGGTCCCGGCGGGTTTTGGGGTCTAAGGGGACATTTTCGGGCAGGTCCTCGCGGAAGACGGCCAGCTCCCGGCCGGCCTCGTCTACCGAGCGGAAGGGGAAGGCGACCAGGTCGGCGCCGGTTTTTTCTCCGGCGGAGAGGGCCGTTTCCAGGGTCTGGGGCTCCAGCCAGTCGTCGCTGTCGGGGAAGAGAATCCATTGGCCCTGAGCGGCGTTGACGCCGGTATTCCGGGCGCCGCCAAGGCCCTGGTTCTCCTGGTGGACGACCCGGACCCGGGGGTCGGAGGCGGCGATCTGGTCGCAGAGGGCGGCGCTGCCGTCGGTAGAGCCGTCGTCGATGAGGAGCAGCTCCAGGTCGGGGTGGGTCTGGCCCAGGACAGAGGCCGCGCATTTTTCCAGATAATTCTTCACATTATATACAGGGACGACCACGCTGACCTTTGGCATGGGAGCGCCTCCTCTCCAGCACAGTTTGCTGTTATTTTCTGAATATTTCTCCTATTATACACATTCCGGGGGATTTTTGCAAGTCCCCGGCCTTGCCATGAGACCCTTTCCGTAGTATAATAGGGTGGAGTGGGACACTATTTATTCCTATATGACAAAAAACTTGCTATTTGATGGAAAAGGGCCGCGGAGCTTGGCAGGGAGCGGGGATTGAAAGTTCTTGGGGATTCCGGCTTCATCAAAGATGAAGCCGAAGGGACATTCTTTCAAGAAGTCCCTTAAGCCGCCGGAGGCGACCTTAATCCCTTGACCTTAAAACACCCAAAAAACGCAGGAAGGTAGGCAAACGTCCCAGTGGGACGTTTGCCGTAGGGAACCACCGTAAGGGGTTCCCTATCGAATGGGAGCGGAGCGGACATTCGACAAGGCCCTTAAAGCCCTGAGCGTTGGGGGCGGGCGGGGTGGGACGCTGCCGCTGGCCTCGGGGGCCGCCTGAGCAAGCGAAGCTTGCGAAGAAAGAGCCCCCGACGGTAGAGCCCACGCTAAACGCTGTGTGAGGGGTCTCTTTGCGGGTTAATCGCGCGCCAGAGGATGCCGCGCATGTATAAAATTGCTGCTTGGAGGCGGGGCGCTGGGCTTTTTGCGGTTGTTGGGATTTTTGGCTCTGTTTGAGACGGCAGCGGATCGGCCGCTGGTCTCCCTGCGGTCGACCGCGCTCCGACTTGCCTTCGGCAAGTCGACGGCGGCGCAGCTCTGCCCCGTTCTAAACTTGGCTGTGGGGGCAAACTCGTGCCTCGCGGCTTTGTTTACTGCGCCGCCTAAGTGCAAGGTCAAGGTCGCGAGACTCTGTCTCGCGCTCTGCAACCTTTGAAAAGGTTGACGAAACTTTTTGTTCGCGCTTGTTTGCTCTGCTTCGCTTTGGCTCTTTTGCCCGCGATGGGGGCTTGCTCTATGATTTTCCTTTGGAAAGGATGCTGCTTTATGTCTGCTGCTGTTCGCTTTTCCCTCTCTCTTCTTTTGTCCCTCCTGCTCTCCTGCTCCTTCTGCGCCGCCCCCGCCTCAGCCAAAGCCTTTCCCGATGTGAAAAAAGGCTCCTGGTATGAAAAGACCGTCAACGACATGGCCGCCAGAGGCTTGGTCAGCGGCTTCCCTGACGGCACCTTTGGCCCGGCCCGCACCATCTCCGCTGCCGAGTATGTGGCTGTTGTGGCCCGCTGCGCCGGCGTTACCCAGACCAGCGGCAGCAGCTACTGGGCCCACGACTTTCTTCAGGCCGGTTTGGAGCGGGGCTGGTATGACTGGGATGAGATTCCGCCCACTGGCGAGACCTTTGGCAAGCCCATTACCCGGGAGCTGGCGGTGAAAATTACCATGAAGGCCCTGCTGCCGGACCGCCGGGGGGATTACAATGTCGAGTCGGCCAAGATGAAGGACTTTGCCCAGCTGAACGGCCGGTATTATGACACGGTGCTGGCCGCTTATGCCTGCGGGGTGGTGTGCGGCGACAGCTACGGCCGCTTCAACCCCAAAAAGAGCTTGACCAGGGCTGAGGCCTGCACCATCATCTACAGCGCCCTGGGGCAGATGGACGCTGCTCCCAGCCCCTCGCCCGGGGAGCCGGACCTGCCGCCTGAGCCTGTGGAGACCATCTCCGGCGGGGTGAGCGAGAACGGCTGGCTGCAGGTGAAGGGAACCCAGCTGTGTAATGAGAAGGGTCAGCCTGTGGCCTTGCACGGCATGAGCAGTCATGGGCTCCACTGGTTTGGGCAGTTTGCCGGGGAGCAGGCCATAAAGAACACGGCCGCCTATGGGGCCAACCTGTTCCGGGTGGCCATGTACACCGGCGAGGGGGGCTATCTCAGTCAGCCGGAGAAAATAAAGAAGCAGGCTATTGCCGCCATTGACGCGGCCATTCGTCAGGACATGTATGTGATCATTGACTGGCACATTCTCTCTGACGGCAACCCCAGGGACCATCTTGCCGAGGCCAAGGCCTTTTTTACAGAGATTGCCAAGCGGTACAAGGATCAGCCTGCGGTGCTGTATGAAATTTGCAACGAGCCCAACGGCAATGTGGACTGGGGCCGGGACATCAAGCCCTATGCGGAGCAGGTGGTGAAGGCCATTCGGGCCCAGTCGGAGAAGGGGGTTATTCTCATTGGCAGCGGCACCTGGAGTCAGGACGTGCATACGGCTGCCGCGGACCCGGTGAAGGGGGAGAATCTTATGTACTCTCTGCACTTCTATGCCGGGACCCATGGCCAGTGGCTGCGGGACCGGGCGGAGGCTGCCATGAAGCAGGGCTTGCCCATTTTTGTCACCGAATGGGGGACCAGCGCCGCGGACGGCAACGGCGGGGTATACCTTAAGGAGGCCGGGGAGTGGCTGGACTGGATGGAGGAGAAGGGCATCAGCTGGGCCAACTGGTCTTTGTGCGACAAGAACGAGACCTCGGCGGCGCTGAGGCCGGGGGCCTCCCCCACCGGCTCTTGGACGGATAAGGATTTGAGCGAGTCGGGGCGGTTTGTGTTTGGGCGGTTCTGAGGGGGCTGGTTCGTGTAGGGCTTGTTTGAAAATAGAGGAAATGCCGGATTTTTGGTCCAAAGGAGGCGATTTCAAGGAGAAAACCGCAAGGAATACTTGCGTATTACGAGGATTTTCGACGCAGAAAGCGACTGCTTTGGGGCAAAAAGACGGTGT
>CAJUNQ010000100.1 GCA_910587835.1 uncultured Oscillospiraceae bacterium
GAAATGTACAATGATATAGGGTGATATGAGAATGAACCAAGATGAAAGAAGGTTTGACTTTCACGGCCTCGGGGCGGCTCTCAAAAGAGCCAGAGAAGAAAAGGCTGGACGCAAGCCTATGTTGCGGAATTAGTAGACCGTGACTCCCGTACCATTATGAATATTGAGAACAAAGGTCAGTATCCCAGCTTCGACCTTTTTGTTAAACTCATTACCATGTTTGACGTTTCAGTTGACCAGTTTATTCATGCGGACGGAGGGGCAAGGTCAAGCTCTTGCAGAAAGCACATTGATGTACTTCTAAACTCCATGAATGAAAAAGAGCTTGTCGTGATAGAAGCCACAGCCGAAGGCATTAAGAAAGCCAGAGAAACGGAGGTTCCAGAATAAGGGCCTCTGTTTTTTGCGCCATTTTAGGGGCTGCCGCTAAGTGGCAAGCAATGCCTCTGTGGCCACAAGTGGCACAAAGGCGGCTTGTTGGGGCTCGCCCCAAACCCGTATCTTCGGGCCAACATGGCCCGAAGTGTCAGCGTCGCTTTGCTCCTTGTTTTCATAACTTTAACGCTCCTTTTCCTGCTTTCTTCCCGGTTCGGTGTAGCCCATCAGAGTGTCAATGTTCGCCTTGATCGTGACGATCTCCTGCATATCCCGTCGTGCCTTCTGGTATTCTCCATAGAGCTGTTTTTTCTTTGCTGTGAGCTTGCGGCCTTCCTCCTTCAGCACATCCATTTTAGGGAGCTTCGCCCCTCCCAGCAGAGAGCGCATTTCCGCTTGTGCAACCCGGTACAGTTCAAGATCGGCCTCATGCTCCGCAAGGAATTTCCGGCTGTACTTCGTCGCCTTATACTGCTCAAAGACTGGGCGTGTTTTGGCATACTGAACCGTTGCTGACTTTAGCCCGGCATTGGTTTTCATGGCCTGTTCCGTCTGCTTGATCTGCTCGGAAATGGCATGGAAACGGTCTGCCGCCTCGGTGGCTTTCTGCGCCAACTGCTCATAATCGGTCAGTCCATTGTCTTGTATATAGGCAAGAGCGGCGGCCATCTGCTTAATGTTAAATACCTTCGCCCAGCGTTCATATCCCGGCCCCTTACCGGCAGCCAGCTTCGCTTGAATATCCACCGCCAGACTGATTTTCCGCTCCGAGTGCCCGGGGCGTTTTTCTTTGCCCTCAATGGCGGCCAAAACATCTTGCAAGTCGTAGCCGTCCCCCAGCGTGGAGGCACGCAGACGGGTGAAGCGTTCCTGCCCTTGCCCGGTCAGCCGGAAACTGATACCGCCGCCCCGAACCTTCTTGACTTCATATCCGGCCCGTTTCATCAGGGCAAGAAATTCATCCAGATCGGCGGGGCGCTCGGCCAGTGCGGTATCAATGGCAAGGCGCAGTCGGTCCTGATAGGAAAGCGGCCCTTTCCGGTCTTTCTGCCACTCCTCATAGTTCCGATACTTGCCCTTGCTCCGGGGCTTCGGGTTCTCCACAATGGACAGCCCGTTTTCAAGACACAGCCTGTCAGAGAGCCGACGGAGGGCAAAGCTGGAACCCCAAAAGTTTCGGAATTTCCGGGTACAGTCAAGGATGGTGGAGTTGTAATAAATGTGACAATGGATGTGCTGCTTGTCAGTATGCGTGGTAACGATAAATGCGTGCCGCCCCTTTGTCCAGCGCATAGCCAGCTCATAGCCGATACGGTTCGCCTCCTTCGGGGTGATCTCACCCGGATAGAAGGATTGTCGTATCTGATAGCACAGCACATCATTTTCTTTTTTCTGTTCTCGGCCCGTCATAGCGGCATAGCTGGCCTTTGCCAAAAGGAACTCGTCTGCCACGGTGGCCGGATCACATTCATAAGCGGAGATATACTTTCCGCTTTCTGTTTTCTCCGGGTTCTTGCCATAGTCCAGACAATCCCGGATTGCCTCGGCAATCGTTTCGCCTTCGCCCGCATGGCGCTGCAACAAAGTTGTGGTAGCCAGAAATCATCCCTCCTTTCCATGAGAAAGGGGCGGCCTATTCAGACCGCCCCGACTTCGGGCCAACATGGCCCGAGGTTGTTTAACTTGCCAGAAACCGGTACAGAGCGGATTTGCCTCCATCCAGCGCCCAAAGAAGGGAGCCCGCCGCCGCTTGCAGTCCATACGGCGAAAGAAGGAAGGCAAGAAACAGAAATACAATCCCGCCTATGGGCGTCGGCGTGAAAAAGAGAGCGACACCCAGCACCGCCAGGATCACAGAGGTAATCGTCAGCAGGACGGCACAAATATCAAACAGGAACACCAGCAGAGCCGCCAGAAGTGTCAGCGCCAAAGCAAAGGGAGCGACCAATATTTTCAGCAGTATCTTCATCTTCAAAACCTCCTTTATCTATCCTTCCTACCTCTATTTTATCATGCCTGCCCGGGGACATAAATGTTGCGAAAGATTAGTGAATCCTGTCCCCAAACTTCGGGCCAGTATGGCCCGAAAACAGAAAAAGCAGGACACATTCATGTCCTGCCGAATTTCTGTTATTCTGTTTCCTGCTGCGGGCAATCGGGAACTGTCAGCAGCGAAGTGTCGATAACAATATCCTCTGCTGGTTTCAAGAGCTCTGTCAAATCGTGCTGCCGTCCCACGTTGGTCACATCAATTTTATTCACGCATATTCCAATCCACGGAAACTGTCTGCTCAATTCATCCATCAAATCGTATATATCAGCAGTTGCCAGTTTATCATCCGATATGTAGCCGGAGCCTTGACGGTGAGAAAAACGATGCCGTTTGAAGAACCGGCGCAAGTCGTCATACGCCTGCCGGTAATTGGCTCCGGGGTAATGCTCTTTTAATTGATGGGTGTCCAGATCAAAATTTAAGGCTTTGAAATATTTTCTCTCCAAAACTCAAGCCCTCATTGCTGTTTTTTCCTGATAGTGGGTCAACAGATCTTCTTCATTGAAATCATCTGGACTGTCAGAATCGTCACTGTCACAAAGACGCCACACAGAAACATTATCCATGAACCATGTTTGCCGCTTCAAGGTATTGACGATCCGGCCGAACAGACTAAAATCCCTCGCTCTGCCGCAGTCACGGAATACCAAAGCGCCGGAACCATCCTCCATACGGGGAAGGCCCACGGTTTGGAATGTATGATTGATTGTGTTGTAAATGCCATCCAGCCGGTACTTATTTTCGGCTGTGATTTTATCATCATTCATGCGAATAACCATTTTCAGCATGGTATCAGCCTCCCTTCTTGAATTATTATATCATTATAGAGCTGGTTCTACAATCTTGAAAATCTGAATTTTTCATGACGGGCTTCGGGTCATGCTGGTCCGAAGTGGTAAAAAAAGAGCAGGGCGGCAAGCCCCGCAATGGAAGCCTGCCGCCCTCGTCTTACTTTGCCACCAGCTCGGAAAGCTCCCGCAGCACTTTTGACACCTCGCCCCACAGCTTTTCATAGTCCCGCTTCAATCCGTTGATTTCCTCCGGGTACACGCCATAGGTGTGTGCGTGTACGGCGACCTGATTGAGATTGTTGGAACAGCGCCGTTGCAGAGAGATCAGCTCTTTTACGGGCGCAAGGTCAACGTGCAGGATATACCCGTTCAGAGCCATTTTCCGTACATAAGCCCCGGCGTTGGAAATGCCCGCCTCGGCCATCCGTTCATGGATGGCCGCCAGCTCGTCCGGTGTTACCATGACGTGCAGATGGACATTCCGCTTTCGGTTCTCCATCAGCGTTCCAGCTCCCGGCCTTTCCGGCGCTCTTTGGGCTCCTTTACCTTATCAAGCGGTTTTGCGTCCAGCTCCGGGGGTGTGGGTGGGATAGGCGTGTTGTTGGGTACGCCGTCGATCATGTTGCAGTTCTGCTCCGTGGAGAGCTCGGCGGTTTTCAGATAGTTGTCTTTTTCGTGCATGGCGATCCTCCTTTATCGTTCCTCATGGTTTTTATGGCTCCGCTTCTGGCCGGGCTCCTTCGGGGGTTCCTGCCCTCTGGTTCCGTCTTTGAGCCGGGCGGTAATGGATGGGCGCACCCGGTCAGAATTGCCCGGTGCTGGTTTCAGTTCATAATCCTCCATCTGCTTTTCGGTCAGCGGCTTTGCGTAGGTCAGTTCGCCCCATGCCATCAGCCTGCCGTCTGCCACAGGACGCCGCCTGTCATCGTCGTAGTTGACAATGGAAAGAGGCTGGTTATCCAGCGGCTTCGGGTAAGTTCCTATGTCCACGGGCCGCTGGGTGGAATAATAGCGGTAAACGCCCTCCGGTCCCAGCTCGGTATGCTTGACCGCCGCATGGTAAAGCTGCTGATAGTCGTCCACCCGGCGGTCAAAGTCCCGCTGCGCCCATGTCTGGCTGTTTCCATAGCGGCCCCAGTAGTAATCCCGATGGCCGTTTTCCCCCTCGGTAAACTGCCAGGTCACAAAGGGGCTCGGCGCTCCCGGATTATGCCCCAGCGCAAAGCCGTGTCCGGTTTCAAAGGTGGCAGCTTTCAAAATCACATATCCTTGTACGGTCTCCAAGAGATACCTCCTTTCTGTGCCTCGGGCCAACATGACCCGAAGTGCTGGATGTTACGAAATAAGAGGGCAGACCGGGGAGGAATGTAATAAGATATTCCCACCCCGGAAATACCCTCAAAAAAGCCCGGAATGTCAAGCCTTTGGAGGCGGCAAATCGTAACAGCCGCCCGGCCTTTTCTCCCGCATTTTCCTCATGCGTTCCCGGCTTTTCCGGCGGTTCCCTTCGGCTTTGCAGGCGTCGGAACAGTAGGCTTGACGCCCCTCGGGCAGAAATGCCTTTCCGCAGACCGCACAGGCCCGCAGCTCCGGAGAGATGCCTTCCGTTGTCAGCGCCGCTTGAAGCTCCGGGTCAAGGGGCAGGACAGCCTCACGGAAATAACGGCAGTACGCCCCTGTCCAGCACTTGTGCAGCATATAGCAGGCACAGTCCAGAGGAAGGCACAGGCCGCTTTCCCGGTCATAGTTGGCGCACATCCCCGTGACCAGAGAACGGATTTTTTTCTTCTCATCACGGGTCAGCTCCCGGGCGTCCATTTAAGACTTCGGGCCACGATGGCCCGAAGGGCGGGGCTCCACGATCAGCGCTCGGAACTTCTTCCGGCACTGTTTTTTCTTTCCTTTGCACTCCTTGTAGTAACGGCATCCCTTACAAGGATCGTCATTGTCCCAGCCGGGGTGCGGTACTTCCTTCATCATTCGTTCAAAAGGGCTACTTGTAAAATTCATTCTCATTCCTCCGTATCTTCCTCCCACGGCGGGGTATCTTCGTCCTCGGGTTCCTCTGCGATCTCCTCCAGCTCCCCGTCCTCATATTCGCAGTAATCATCTTCCAAATCCGGGGCTTCATGCTTCGGCTTGTAAATCTTGAAATAGTAACCAATTCCACCGCCGGCCAGCACCACCGCACCGATCAGGAGCAGAGAGAGAAGGGGGCTGTCCTTTTTCTCCGGCTCGGGTTCCGGTACTTCCTCCACAGGTTCGGTGGGCTTTGGCTCTGGCTCCGGGGGCACTTCTTTGGGCGGTTCCTTACCCTGTTCGGCAAGAGGAAGAAGGTCGTCTGTGGTAACGGTATTGAGGAAATAGACGTTCTCGCTGGTTTTCTGTTTGTCGATCACCAGATAAAACACGCTCTCGTCTGCTGTGGTAATGGTGTAAAACTCTTTACCGTCCTCGTCGGTGGCGTTGTCCACCACGGTTCCCGTCCCGTCCGGGGTAAAGGGGTTCTGGGTTTCCGGCTCCGCTTCGGTTTCCACCGGAGCGGGAGTGGCCTCGGGCTGCGGCTCATTGCTCTGGGCGTAAGCCGGAACCGTAAAGATCAGGCAACACAAAAGGCTGGCAGTCATCACCGCCAGCCTGCGAAATTTAGTTTTCTTCATGGGCCGTGTCCTCCTTTTCGGGTGCCTCCGGCTTCGGGTCAGTATGGCCCGAAGCGGTAAGGCTGTTTTTGGGGTCATTCAAAAAGGCTATAAGCTGGGCGGGCGTCAGTTTGAGGGAGCGCACCGCCTGCACGATCTGGCTGTTTTCTTCCTCCTGTTTCTGCTTTTCCAGCTCCCGGATTTTGGCCTGCCACTCGGCAGCCTTCTCCCGGGCTTTTTCCAGTTCCTTATCGAGCTTGTCGATCTTGTTCATGCAAGGACTCCTTTCCTCTGGCTCATAAACGCCCGAAGGCATAGAAATGTGTCTGCCAGTAGCTTGAATTGATGTTTGCGTATTGGATGGGCGAACCACAATGAAGCATCATCCCGTCGCCCACATAAATCCCCACATGGGACACAGGGCCGGGGCTGTCATAGGTTCCCGTGAAAAAGATAATGTCGCCGGGCTTTGCCTCGGAGGGGGAAATGATAGCGCACTGGTTATAAATGCCCTGCGCCGTGGTACGGGGCAGGTTGTGGACGCCGCTGGCCGTGTACACCCAGCAGACAAAGCCCGAACAGTCAAAGGAGGTGGACGGGCTGGAGCCGCCCCACACATAGGGCCAGCCGATGTACTTTGTGGCTTCTTTCATGAGCGCCGCAAAAGCCGGGTCATCCAGCGCCTCGCCGGGTATCTCATAGCTGGGGCCGGTATCTTCGCCGCCGTTGTAAATCCCTTCCCACAGATAGGGTTTATTGCCTTTGAGCTGCTGCATAACGGTGTAGATTTCCCGCTGCTGTTCGTTAAGCCTCGGCAGGATCACGGCGGGCAGCGTCTTGTTTGTGAGGGTCACATTGAGAATGTAATACTCATAGGGGACTTCCTCGGTGGTGGTTTCCCCGGTCTCCGGGTCAGTGCTGGTTTCGGTGCGGTAGCGTATCTCAACTTCCTCCGTCAAGGTCAGTTCATACTGTGCCTCGAAAATCTCCCGCAGCTCGTCCTGCACCTGTTCACGGAAATACACATGGTACTTTGCCGAGAGATAGGACGCCAGCTCATAGGGGTTATGGCCGATCTCGTCCACGGAATAGCGGTACTCGTCATAGCCGGGATGGGTGCTTTCGATGTTCGCTACCGTCTGCGCCAGCTCGTTTTCCAGCGCCGTGTAGTCCTCGTCCACCCCCAGCAGGTCCGTATCCTCCGAGGCGTAGGAGGTGCCGGATAACGCATTGGCAAGGCCGCTGCCAAGCGTGGGAAAGATGGAGCTTACCGCCGCCACAAGAAAACAGAGCAGCAACAGCAGGAGCAGGACCAGCACCGCCACAGGATGACGGGTCACAAACTGCGCCGCCCGACGGGTCGCAGTTCCCGAAGCGGCAGCGGTTTTCTTTGCGGCCTTTGCGCCCTGTTTTGCAGCCGCCTTTGCTTTTTTGGAATACCGGCGTTTCAGTTTCCATTTCTGCTGCACATGGGAAAGCGGATTGCTGGCAAGCTCCGGGTGCTCGGAGGCCATCTTCTGAAACTCCATATTAGCCCGGGCTTTTATGTCCTTCCGTTCCCACTTTGCCACCTTCCGGGCCGGGTGCTCCCGGTATCTCCGTTTGGCATACCGGGTCAGTTTCCGGGCTCCGGCCTCGGCCACAAGTTCCGACTTATGGGCTCCTTCCACACCCACATTTTCATGCTCGACTTCGTGGATTTTGTTGTGGAGATAAAACCATGCTTCGGTGCGGGCTCCCCGGACAGCTTTCTTCGCAAGCCCCGGCGGTTTCTTCGCTGCCCGTTTTGCCTCGGTCTTGTCCAGTTTCTCCCGAGCCTTTCCCAGCTTTTCCCCGGCGTGTTCCGCTTTTGCCTGTGCTTTCTGGTACTTATCCTTTTTGCTCCCGGCCTTCTCGGCAGAGCCCTCCGGCTCCTGTGCCTTGCCGGTATCCTGCGGCCCGCCCGCTTCATCCTCCTGCCTCATGCGGTCAGAGGGACGGCTTTTCCGGCTGTCCTCTTGAAACTTGCCGCTTTTGGACTTCGGGCCATCATGGCCCGAAGGGCTGTCCTGTCCGGTATCCTCGTCCTCAAACCGCAGGCGTCGGGACGGTGCGGGGGAAGGCCCTTCCCGTTCAGCCGGTCCGGGGCGATTGCCCCCGGTATCCTCCGTCGGCCCCGGCCTCTGAAAATTCCGTTTGTCCGGTTTCTTTCCGATGACGTATCCCTCCTTTCCAAACCTCGGGCCAACATGGCCCGAAGTGTGTTATGCCCGGTTCATTTCCTGTTTTTTGTCCTCCGGGCGGGTGGTCATAATGGCGTACAGCTCGGTATTCTGCGGGAAGCGGTCAACAAACGGGATGGTGGTATTCCCGAAGAACAGCAACCCTTCGCCGGAATTGGTATGGGTCACATAGGAAAGCTGGTGGGGGCTGATCCCAAGCTGTTTGGCTAAAATCTGCCGGTCCCCCTGTGCCTGCGAGAGCAGCACAAGGAAGTCCGAGTTTTCAAAGATGTTCTCAATCTCCGGGCTTGCCAGAAAATCCTTTACGTTCTGCGTTAAAGCACTCGGAACGCACCCTTTTTTTCGCAGCATTTTCCAGATCGCCACACAATAGCTTGCCGTCAGCCGGTCGCGGAGCAGCACATGGAACTCGTCGAAGTAGCACCATGTAGCGATACCACGCAGGAAATTCATGGACACCTGCGAGTTTACCAAGTCCTGCATAATGAGCATGGCAATCGTCCGAAGCCCGGCCCCCAGCTTTTTTAAGTCAAGGCATACCAGACGGCGGTTCAAGTCCACATTGGTTTCATGGTTGAACACGTTAAGAGAACCCGACACATAAATTTCAAGGGCAGTTGCCAGCCGTACCGCCTCGCCCTCCGGCTGGGAACAGAGCAGGTCATACAGGGTTTGGAGGGTCGGCATTTTGCTTGTTTCCGGGTCCTGCAAGTGTTCCCGGTACATCTGGCGTACACAGCGGTCAATGACGGTACGCTCCACCGGCTGCAAGCCGTCCTTGCCGCCGACGATCAGCTCCATCAGCGACAGGATAAAGTCGGCTTTCAGTGCCATCGGGTTTTCCTCGTCGAAGCTCAAATCAATGTCCATCGGGTTGATGTGGTGGGGGCTGTCTGGGGCGATCTCGATGACCTGTCCGCCCAGCCGCTTGATAAGTGGCGAGTATTCGCCCATCGGGTCAACCACAATGATCCGGTCACGGGTGGCAAGGAACACGTTCACAAGCTCCCGCTTTGCGGCAAAGGATTTGCCGGAGCCCGGCACGCCGAGGAACAGGCCGTTGGGATTTTTGAGCTTCTTCCGGTTTGCCATGATGACGTTATGGGAAAGTGCGTTGAGCCCGTAATAGACGGCTTCGCCATCCATGCGGAGCTCCTGCGTCATAAAGGGAACGAAAATGGCCGTGGAGCTGGTCGTCATGCCGCGCTTGATCTCAATGCCGTTATGGCCCAGCGGAAGGCTGGAAAGAAAACCGTCCTCCTGCTGGAAGTCCAGCCGCTTCAAGGTGCAGTTGTATTTCTGGACGATACCGGACACCGTGAACAGGTCATTGTCCAGCTCCCGGCGGGTCGGGGCCATGTTTACCACAAGGAAGGTCAGCAGGAACATTCTTTCATTCCGGCTCTGTAAATCTTCCAGAAGGGTCTTTGCGTCGTTGCTGTACGTTACAAGGTCGGGTGGAAGTATGTCCATGTCGTACCCTGACCGGGCTGCCTTCTTTTGTTCCTCCACCTTCATCTTGTCAATGTCGGAGACTTTGGCCTTGATAGATTTTACGGCGGCGGCCTGATCGACGGTTTGGATATGGAGAGTGATGGTCATTTCCGCATCCATTTCCAAAAGCTCCGCCAGCAGCTTGTCCGAGAGCTCCGAGGCCAAAATCTGCAAGTAGGAGGCAGCGCCCCAAGTCGTCCCCACCCGGAACAGACGGCTGAAACGGAAGTCGAAGCTGTCCGGGGCGATAAAGTCTTTGGTGGAAAGCCCGGTTTTGGGGATCATATCCCATGAAAACCGGAAGGGGGAGCCGCTGCCGGGGTGGAGCTGCCCGTGAAGAAGCTCCAGCCGTTCCAGCCCCGAAAGGGAGCGGCACTTGACGCCCAGCTTTTTGAAGTTTCCGCAAATGTCCGCCTCTACACGTTCCAGCCTTGCCCTGGCGGTGGGAAGGTCGTCCACGTTCACGCCGAAGGTCAGGAGCTTTGTGCGGACAATGCCGTTGTTGCTTTTGGCGATCTGGTTTTCCAGCATTTCCACATACTCACACCGGACGCTGTTGTAATCGTCATCCTGCATGGGGATGTTCACGCTGTACCGGCTGCCCGGTCGGCTCCGGTGGTTGAGGAAGGAAAGCTGGAACGGAAGGCTGCTGTCAAAGTAGTTGAGGCAGGCGCTCCACCCGTCAAAGATGGCCGCCTGATCTTCGGACTGTGCGAGCTGGTAGTTGATGTCCTCGTATTCAATGGTTTTGGTGTAATAGCGGTCCGCTACCCGGCACACCCCGTCCCGGTACATTTCACGGTAAGGGAGGGTCTGCTGGGCGGTGGTGGGAATGTTCTTTCCCTTTGTGAACAGACCGGTAAGGCCCTGCTTTTCAGGCTTTCTGCCTGCGGGCTTTCCGGCCCTTCTGCTGTTTCGCAATCGGCTGCGCCTCCTTTCTGGCGCTAAGCAGCGCATAGAAGTTTTCGGTTTTGTAAGGCCGCACCCGGGGATAGAGGAACCGGGTGCGGATGATGTTTTTCAGCACTTTTTCCAGCGGCAGGCCGTCCCGCTCATACATAGCCAGAAAGAAGAACGGGAGCATGAGGCCGATCATCAGGAACATGGCGGCGCTGTTCCCGATACTGTCACGGGAAAGCAGGTAGGCCGGGAGCCCCACCGCCGCCGCGCCGGAAAAACAAACAAGCTGGCGCTTCGTCAGATTGAAGGCCAGCTTTGTCTTGATTTTGGAAAGGTCTTTTGGTACTGGCACATAGGCCATTTGGGTGCACCTCCTTTACTGCTTCGGGCCAGCATGGCCCGAGGTTATCTTGCGGCTTCTTTGGCCGGGGCTGTACTGCGGGCGGCTTCGGCGGCTTCTCGTCCGCTCTGCCTTGCCCGCCAGTATTCGGGATTATACTGCCGGATGGACTGATTGAGTTTTTCTTCAAACTGTCCTTTATCCTTAATGCGGTCAGGGATGTTCCACAGTTTTTTGTCCAGCAGCTCCCGGAGCACCACACTTTCCTGTGCGTCCTCCTCATAGCAGATATAGCCCTTATCCTTGAAGCCGCACTTTTTCGCCGCTGGGGAGAGGACGGCGGCTACCTCATTTGCCACCATCGTTCCGCCGTGGCTGGCGGTAGATACCAGAAACACCCCCGGACAGAGGGTTTCACAGCTCTGCACCTCGCCCCACGGGGAGCTTTTCGGCGCATGGAACATTCCGCCCGTCCGGCTCCGGTCCGCCTGCATGAGCGCCGCCTTTTCCAAGATGGCGCGAAGTTCCGAGGAAAAGTAGGCGTATTCCCGCAGGACACGGGCGGCGTCCCCGCCGCAGGCGTTCATCAACAGGGTATAGGCATCGCTGTCCGCTTTGGTACAGCGGCCCAGCAGTTTTCCGTCGTAATAGCAGGCCGCGTCATAGCCCGTCCGTTTGCGTGGCATGGTTCCCGCCTCCTTTCTGCTTCGGGCCAACATGGCCCGAAATCAACGCTCCGCACCACGGCTGGTCTTTTCCTTTGGGGACCGTTCTGCCTTTGCCTGCTCAGCAGCCGCTTTTCCGGCTTTGAGCTGGTCGCTGATGGATGCACGCCCCACAGAGCCACGCTCCGCCATCTGTTCCAGCTTTGCCTCATAGGCTTGCAGAACAGCGGTGTTGAGCTGTTCCCGGAACTCCTTTGTGACAGGGTAGGCCATATCCCGGTAGCCGCCTTTGCCGTCTGGCTGGCTGGGCATCCCAAGAAAGAGCCCCTTGCTGCCCTGTACGATTTTCAGATTTTCCACCACAAAGCAGTCATTGAATTTCACGCTGGCAAAGCCCATGAGGTTTTTCACAGGTTCGATGACCCGCACGCTTACATCCAGCTTTATAGGGGCGGCTGGTGTTCCGCCCGCATTTTTTTCCTGCATGGATTTCTCCTTTCCGCTTCGGGTCAGCATGGCCCGAAGTCTCTTAATGGCAGCCGAAGATGGATTTTGCAAGACTGCCTGTTTTGAATAAGGTAAAACACAGCAGCACCGTATATCCCACGCAGCCCCAGATCGCCCCGATGGGGTCGCCGTCGGTGGCGATACTCTGGATCAGCACCGCATAGATGGCGACACAGACTAAGATCAACAGACCTTGAAAGCCCACCGCAAAGAGGGAGCGGAAATAGTTCTGCCCCATGTGTCCGGTTTCCCTGTTGGGGACGGTGGCAAACGGGATAGGCGCTAAACTTGTGAGTAAATAAATTTCAATCATACGGCCATATACGATGACGAAGATCACGATGTTTAAGGCAATCATGGTAAGCTGGATCAGGAAGGATTGTAGCCAGAGTCCGAACAGAGGGCCTAACTCCATCGCTTCAAGCTCTATCCGCAGACTGTCCAGCACATCCGGCGTGATCTCTGTCCCGTTCTGGATAATGCCCGCTGACTGCTGGATCACATGCTGGCTTACATCAAAGACCGCCAGCACGATATTGAAGGTATTCGTCAGGATCATCACAGCCACAAAGGTTTTGAACACCCACTTAAAAAACATCCATGTGTCAACTTCATGGAGGTTGTTGCGTTCTATGAGCATCTGTATCAGCTCATAAGTCATTACAAAAGTGAGGATGACCCCGGCGATTGGCAGGATGGCAGTTTCAGAGATCTGTCGTATCATGGAAAAGACCCCGGCGTTCCAGTCCGCCGGGGTCGTGCCTACCTGTGTGGCGATCTCGCCAACGCTCTGATTGACGTTATCGAAAAGGCCGTCCAGATTTCCCATGATACCATCGACGAGCAGACCTTTCAGCCATTCAACGATTGCGTCGATGATAAAGTCCATACATCAGCTCCTTTTCTGGAAAAAGGGACAACGGGTGACATTTAGCTGAACAGGCCGGACAGCAGAGGGATAAGCTGAAGGCCGATCAGAACGACACCGCCGCCCGCCATGAGCTGTTTTATCCCCAATTAGGTGTAAAACTCTGCTCGATGGCGGGCGGCGGCGTACAAAAAATCTATATGGTGTTTTTAAGAGAACCGTCCCGGCAGGACAGGTCAGGCAGTGACCTGTTCCACCTCCGGGATGGGTTTGAGATTAAAATGAATTTCGATAGAAATGTGTCTTGTTTTATTTTCGTCAATGCGCTCATGCACGACGATTTCTTTGATTAAGCGGTTGAGGGTGGCTGCGTCCAGCTCTGTGATGTTGGCGTATTCCTGAATGGCTTCCACCCATTGTTTTGC
>CAJUNQ010000101.1 GCA_910587835.1 uncultured Oscillospiraceae bacterium
GAATCATTGCAGCGACCATGAGAATGGCCAGGAGCGCCGCAAGTGATTTCTTCAGAAACTTGCTTTTGTTCATGTTTTCAACCCTCTTAGATTTTAGATTCTCTCCGGCCCCTTCGCCGGGGAGTGGAAGTTAACTATATAATAACCTTTGAGCGCGAAAAATGCAAGCCTTTTTTTCAACTTTTTTTCGTCTTTACATAATTTTTTACGCGGCGGGCAAACTATAGAATTTGGCGGTATTATGCGGTTTTCGAGGCATTTCTCTGTGCTTTTTACCCCATTTTCTGTCTGTTTGCCCATATTTCACCATGGTTCACCCTGCCATTGTTGGCGGTTATGCCCGGTAAAATGGCTCTTAAATAGCCTGTCCGCTCCCCCTTTTCCTCCTTTCCTGCAAAGAAATTAAGTCCCCGCGCCGTACTTTTTGCGGGGTTCGGGCCGCTTTTTTCGCTGCGTGCGGTAATTATAACATAAAATGCGCCCCAACGCAATCGTTAAGGCGCTATTATTTACAATTTTTTCCATTTTGCTGTTCCGCGCTGTTTTTTTGCCCTCTTGTCAGGGCTTTTCCCAGCTTTGCCACCGCGTCGGCGCTGATTTCCTCCCCATGCTCCCGGCAATAGGCAAACAACACCGGGCAGGGCCCAAGGCATATGCCATAGCGCCCCGCCGCCCGGGCCAGCCTCCGGCGCTGGCACAGCCTTGCCCCCACCCGCAGGTAGTAAAATCCCTGCCATATGCACAGGCACGAGGGCGCGGCCGGCCAACGCCGGTAAATTTCCGCCACCGCCCCGCACAGGGCAGTGGCTCCTTCCAGCCGGAAAACCAAGGGCTGGGGAGGGGTTTTCATCCTCACAGGCAGCCCCCCTTGCTCCGTTTACCCTATACTATGTTGACTGCCAGGGAATGTGCGGCCTACAACGCCAGGCAGCGCATTTCCAGATAGGGGTCCTCCGCCTGAAACACCGATGTGCCCGCCACCAGAATGTCCGCCCCCGCCGCTTTGCATAAGGGCGCGGTCTCCAGGTTGACGCCGCCGTCCACCTCTACCAACAGATGGGGAAAACGGTATTTCAGCTGGAATATCTTGCGGAGGGGGTCCAGCATCAGCTTCTGCCCGCCAAATCCTGGGTTGACGGTCATCACTGTCGTCTGGCGCAGATGCCTGCCCCAGTCGCCAATGGCGGAGGCTGGCGTACCCGGGCTGACAGCTGCCCCCGCCTGGGCCCCAGAAGACCGTATGGCAGCGATCAGCTCCTCAGGGTCATCCTTGCACTCCACATGAAAGGTGATGACGTCGGCTCCCGCCTTACGGAAGGGAGCAATGTAGGGCATGGGGTGCTCAAGCATCAGGTGCACGTCAAACAGCAGCCGGGTCTTGTCCCGCAGCGCGGCCACCACTCCCGGGCCAAAGCTGATATTCGGCACAAAGTGCCCGTCCATGATGTCGATATGGAGCATATCCGCCTGCTTGATCTTTGCAACCTCCCGGTCCAACGCTGAAAAATCAGCGGCCAACAGCGACGGCGCGATGTATACCATATTCTCCTCCTGGTTTTTCTTCCTTTGCTTTCTATTATATATAGGCTTTTTCTCTTTAAGTTCCCCCAGATGTACCGTTTTGGCTAATTTAATACTATGATAATTATATTATCTGACAAGGTGTGGGCTTTCCAGTCTGTCCGACGCATGAGTGCTTTTGACTGCCCTGTGACTGAGGCGGGCTGCCTGTGGTTGACAAGGGCTGCTCCTTGCGGCGCTCCGATTTGCCGGCTGCAAACAGGGACGCTCGCCCCCTTGCTCCGCAGGGGGAGGAAGCTGCCAAGGGCCTGCGTCTGCGCTCGCTGGGGCTTCTTTCCTATTTCAGCCGGCAGGCCGCTGGTCTCCCTGTGGTCGACCTCGCTAAGTTCGACTTGCCTTCGGCAAGTCGGCGGCACAGCCTTACCCCGTCCTAACCACTCTAGGTAGGCAGACTTCTACCTCGCGCTTTTGCTTACTGCGCCGCCGTTTTAAGGTCAAGACCTTGGGGACTCTGACCTCTGCAACCTTTGAAAAGGTTGACGAAACTTTTGATTCGCGCTTGTTTGCGCTGCTTCACTTTGGGCTTTTTGCCCGCGATGGGGGCTATTTGCATAGCATTTGCGCCGCTATTGTCAGCACTGGTATGGTTATGATCGACAGCACCGTCGACACCGCCACTAACTTGGAGGCCAGCTCTGAGTCCCGCTTATACTGCACCGCAAACAACACCGTGTTCGCCGCCACCGGAGTCGCCGCCTGTACCATCGTTGACACAAACAGCGTCTCCCCCGGCTGTATTACCAGCAGCAGGACCAGATAAATCAGCGGCGCGGCAATCAGCCGCAAAAATGACACCCGGTAGACTGCCATGTCTGACATAAACGAGTGCAGGTCCGCCCCCGCGATATATGTGCCAATCACCAGCATGGCCAAAGGCGTGTTCAGGTCAGCCAGCAGGCCCAGGGGCTCGCTGACCACCGCCGGCAGCTTCAGCCCCAGAAAGTAAATGGGAAGCCCGAACGCCAGCCCGATCACGCCCGGATTCAGCAGCAGGGTTTTCAGGTTCATTTTCGCGCCGCCGCTCATCATGCTGTAGCCATAGGTCCAGCACAATATGTTGAACACCACCACGCCAAAGGAGGCGTAAATCACTCCCGTGTCCCCCACAATGCCCTGCACCAGGGGGATGCCCATAAACCCGGTGTTGCTGAACAGCGTGGCAAAGCGCAGCACCTTTTGCCGCTCCTCCGGCTCCTTGCGGAAGCACAGCAGGCTCAGGCCCAGGGCAATGCCCATCCACAGCACCGGCAGGGCCACGGCCATCAGCAGCTCATAGGCTCCCAGCCGGTCCGCCGAGCCCAGAAAGGAGTTGATGATGACACAAGGGGTCACCAGCTTGATGAGCAGCGTGGTCACCTCAGAGGCTCCCCGCTCTGTGAGCATTCGCCGCCGGGTGACCAGATAGCCCACCAGAATCAGCACCAATATAACGGCCACCTTGCCCACTACTGCCAGAACAGCCTCCATCTGCCGCCCCTCCTTTTCATGATTCTGCTGCCTGTGACACAGAGAACAGCCTGCTCTGTCCTAAAAATCGATTCTGTCGTCGTCCTCTGGCACATCCCGGCCCTTTTTCCGGTATTCCTTGAAAAAGGCCGTGGTGAGAATGACCAGCGCAGCGCCGGTAACGCATTTGAAGCCAATGCCCCAGCCCCCCTCAAACAGCTTGATCTCCGGCCAGACAGCGTCCCCCAGCCACCAGCAGCCCATTACCAGAAAGACCCCGCCGGCCAGAAGAAAAATCTTGTTCTCTTTTGACATGGAGAACATCAGAATGAGCCCTACCGCAAACCATAAAATGGCGTAAAAATAGCCCATGTTCCTCCCCCGTTCCTCTTTTTCGGCCCAAAATCACCTCTATTATAGCCGTTTTTTGCCGCAAATACAAGCCCGTGGGAAGCAATATAGCAAACAAAACAAATACGGGGCCAAAAGCCCCGCATTTTTTCTCTGCCCGCTGTCCACCCCGCCGCTTTATTCCAGGATGTACAGCACCATATCCCGGCGGCCGATGATACTGCACTCCTCAATGGTGTCATAGCACAGGTCGGCAATAATGTCCCCAGCCAGGCAGGCCCCGCCGGTGTCTCCCGCCACCCCGTAGCCGTAGACAATGCTCCCGTCCGGAGAGGCTACAAACATTTTTGTCCCATAGGGAATAATATCCGGGTCCACTGCGATAATGCCCCGCTCTGCCAGCAGCCCCACAGAGGTGGTGCCCCCTGGGATGCAGTAGGCCGTGCACTCGCCGGTAATGGCCCTGCTATACCGCACCTGCTTGCCATCCTGGTCGGTCAGCGTGCCCGCCGTCGTGTTGACAGAAATGCCCTGCCCGGAGTTCCCCGTGTCCCCAGGCTTGCTGGTGGGGCTGGGCGAGCTGGAGCTGCCGTCGTCAATAAAGTCCAGCTGGGGGGCCTGGGTCTGATATCCGGAGCCCCGCAGAACAATCTCCTTCACCGGCTCGGCCACTACCTCCTCTGAGAGCAGCTCCCGGCTTTCCAGCTCTCCGTCCACATACACTGCCCGGTAGCGCAGCTCCTTTTTTCCCTTCATACCCTCAGTGAGCACGCTGGTCTCTCCCTCCACCAGGTCCCGGGTATGTACATATTTCCGCTCGTAGTCGATCTCCTCTGTCTCTGTCTCCTCCTGGGTCTTCACCCGCCGCACGGTGATCTTCATGCCCGTGCGCAAGGTTGTCTGGGGCTCGGGCTCCACCCGGTCCTCCTTGCCCAGGGTGACGCCCACCTTTTCCAGCGCCCCCTCCACCGTCAGGGCCTGAACCCGGTAGCCTCGGGTGCTCCCGTCCACGGCAATGCGCACGCTCACCACCCGGGAGACCTCTACCAACATATCGTCCTTTACCGGCTCGGTGAGCTCATGGTTGCAGCTGTCCAGCTCAGAAAGCTTTACCCCTGCCTCCTCCAAAGCGTCGGCCACTGTGCCGCCGGAGACCTTCACCTGGGTGGTCTCTCCGTCTGCCACAATATTCACCCGCAGCAGCCGGGTGATCTCCACAGTCAGCGGAGCGGCAATGACCATCTCCCGGTTAGGGGCTACCTGGTCAGCCTCCTTCAGCCACAGGCCGTTCTCGGCCAGGGCCTCCTCCACCGTGTCCCCCTTATAGGCGGTGTATCCGGCTGACTCCTCTCCGTCCCGAACATAGAGCTCCACGCCCCGGCGCAGGGCGACGGTTCTGCCGTCCTCCCCCAGCTCTGCCAAGTCCAGAGGGCCAAGAGGTTCCATACCCTGGGCCTGAGCCTGGTTCAAAATGCTGTCCAGCGGGTCCCGGCCCAGGCCGCTCATAGAAAAGCTGTAGGTCTTCTCCCAGTCCTCCACCACAACAGGGATCTCCCGGGCAAACACCCGCATGGCAATGGCCACGCACAGCGCCAGCGCCGCCACACCGGCAGCGGCCAGCACAGCCAGCTGCAGCCGCTGCTTTCTGCTTATTCTTCTTCGGTACATTCTGTCTCTCCTTTATTGCCTGGCGGTCAGGCCGCCGGATCTTCCGGTCACTCCCCCAGTATAATGGGCTTTTGCCGGGAAGTCAAGCTTTGGTAAGTCCTGCTTTTGTGGATTGCCGACAAGTTTGCATATTCATACATCTCCTTCCGCCTGAAATAACCCTGCCGCGTCCAGATTTCACCCTGTCAGCGCGGGGTTTTCCTGTCATTGTGTAAGAAACGAAGAAAGAGCCTGTCCCTTTCTACACATATTCATGCACTCCATTGAATACCCCAGAATCTGCCTGCCATTTGCTAACAAAATTAGCAGAGGCCCATTCCCAGTAATGGGAACAGGCCTCTGTCAGCTGTTATTTTTTGATGGGGTGCCAATCCCCGTCCTCTGGGTCAAAGTACATATCATTGGTACTGTTCACCCGAAGATTGTGCCGCCGGCCGGCTTCGTCCTCCCGCCAGACCTCTACCTGCTCCTTTTCCACCGGCTGCTCTGCTGGCTGTTGATACTCATAGACATCCTCCTGAGCCGCGCCGCTGCCAGAGAGCATATTCAGAATGCCCGACAGGGGGTGAAAGCCCAAGAAGGTGAGCACAACGACTATCAGTACCGCCGCGATGATAATAGGAATGATGATGTTCAACAGGAAATACCCCACCAGCCAGATGGCCCCGTGAATGCCCAGCACAATCAGCTTCTTTTTGCCGGGCTGGGCTGGTATCACAGTGACCAGTACGCCAATCACCGTGAGAATGACGGCAATGCCTGTAAACATCGCGGTTACGAACCCGGCATTGCCCCCTGTGTCGCCCCCGGCCAGGGCGTCTACACAGGCCTTGCAGATTACGCCTATCAGAGTTGCAATAAATCCTCCCATTCCTCTTCCTCCATTTTCCTGGATATAAACCAGTTTTGTACTATAATAGCACACACTTTGACATAATGTCAAGCTAAAATGTGCAGAGAGAGGCAGAGCGGGCAAAAGATCTATTAAGAAAGTTTTATTTAGGAATAAGAAAAGCCCCAAAAGCCAACAGGCTTTCAGGGCAATAATTGCCAGTAGAGATAAATTTAGCGCTTGGAGAACTGAGGCGCGCGACGAGCCGCCTTGAGGCCGTACTAAAATTCTCTTAGTGCCGTTTTTCCTTGATTTTTCGGGCTTTTTTGAACTTCTCCCCACTGGTTGTCCTATCCCTTAACCAAACAAATTGGTGCATTTCAACTGGAAAATGCCTGATGAAATGCCCCGTTCACCACCGCAAAAAGTTCCTCTGGCTTATTATACTTCACCTTTGCATAGATGTCCATAGTTGTTTTGCTATTTTCATGTCCGGCAAGGTACTGA
>CAJUNQ010000102.1 GCA_910587835.1 uncultured Oscillospiraceae bacterium
AAGCCCACATGGTCAAAGGTGATGTCATAGTCTTTGGGCGAAAAGGCCGTTTCGCCGCTCTGGGAGGGGCTTTCATTGATCTCGTTCATGCGGTCAATATTGATTTGCAGGGAGTTCATAGCAGCCAGATTTCTGTGCTTGTCCCGCGCACATTTGCGGTAGCCATATGCCGCCCAGTTTCCGATGAACTCCCCAGCCCTTTGCTTGACCGCCAGAGCGCTGCTGCTTTTGCGGGAAATGTCCTTGCTGTACGCCTCGTTGATGATATTTTTCAGAGGAACGATGTATCCATCCTGCCCGGTTTGTACTCGCACCCGGCCTCCTTCAGGAAAGAGATCAGTTCTTCAAAGTCCTTTGGCTTTCTCTGTAATGCCGCATCAATGGCTGCCCGCAGATCGTCACGGTTGGAAGTCCGCTTGGGATACTCGGTGCGTTTTTTCCGTTCCCGGTATGGGCGCGGCTCTATGACAGAAAGCCCATGCTCCAGGCACAATCGGTCGCTTACCCTTTGGAGCGCCAGCCCGGACAGAAAGAAATTCCTGAACTTCCGGGTACAATCCAGGGCGGTCGAATTGAAGATGATGTGATTGTGGATATGCGCCCGGTCGGTGTGGGTGGCAACGATAAAGGCGTGTCTGCCTTTTGTGAAACGCATCCCCAGCTCATAGCCGATACGGTTGGCCTCCTCCGGCGTGACCTCGCCCGGTTTGAAGGACTGGCGTATCTGGTAGGCGATGACATCATGCTCATGGCGGCGGCCCGTTATTTGCTCATACTGCCGTTTTGACAGAAGGAACTCCTCGTCCGCTGTCCGGGCGTCGCACTCATAGCTGGAGATATATCTGCCGCCCTCGGTCTTTTTCTCATTCTCCGCATAGTCTGTCCTGTCCGCCAGTGTCTGGGCGATAGTCTTGCCTTTGTTGATATGGAGCGCGATCAGCCGTGTCGCCGCCATAGCCCACCTCCCTCGTTCAAAAACTTACATTGCCAGTTCCTCCGGGAGCTTTACACTCCGCACCTTTCCGGGGAAGCTGTCCCTCTGCGGGTCGGCTGTCCCCCTGCGGTCGAAAGCGGCAATCTTCTTTTCAAGGCCGTCTAGTTCCTTCTCCTTTTCCTTCACGATGGCAGTACGCTCCTCCAGAGTGCCGGAGATCAGCTCGTCCAGCAGATACTCCACATAGTCCATTTTCTGCAAGGCTTCGCAGAACAGGGGATGCCAGTCCTCATCCTCCGGCTGTGGTGCGTATTGCTCCTTCCAGTCACGGAGCAGATGGAGGTACTCGCACAGTACACGGTAACAGCGGTTCTCCTTTTTGCGGTACTCCTGCGCCGCCGCCAGTTTGGAAATGACGGATGGCCTTCTCTGGGGCTGCCATGTTTGCAGGCCCTCATACCGCACCCCAAAATCCTCCGCCAGCTTCTCGGCGGCTCTTTTGGGGGAGAGGTCGAACAGCTTGCCCACAAAGTCGATCACATCCCCGTCCTCCTGACAGCCGAAGCAGTGGAACCGCTTATCCACCTTCATGCTGGGCGTCCTGTCATCGTGGAACGGACAGCAGGCCATACCGTTGCGCTTGACCTCGATCCCGTAATGCTCCGCCGCCGCTATCGTTGGTACAGCATCCTTGACAGCTTCAAACAAATTCATTGTCTTGCCCCCTTTGCGGGCTGCTCCCCTCAGCACGCCCTTGGGCCAGACGCTTTTGCAAGGCTTCTTCGGTGTATGCAGCGCCCAGCCCACCCAGACGGATAAACCGTTTGCCGCCGGGGGGCCTGACTGACGTATGCTTTACATTGGGGCCGCGCTTGACTTCATACCCCATCCGGGTCAGCTCAACCCAAAAAGACTTAAAGGTAAAGGAATGGGCCAGGGCAAAATCAATGTCCTGCCGAACCTGCCCCCGGATGGTGGGCTTGCCGGAATTTTCTGCTTTCCATTCGGCGTACTGTCTGCCCCGGCCCGTGGGTTCGATAGTGGAAAGGCCGTTTTCCCGACTTACCATGTTGGACGTACCCCGGATATCTCCAAAGTAGTCCTTAAAGGTATTCTGGTATTTGCGGCCGTTCACAAAGGACACGGAGTTAAAAAGGATGTGGCAATGCAGGTGCGCATGGTCTAAGTGGGTGGACACCACGACTTCATATTTTTCACCCAGCACACGCCGGGCAAATTCCATCCCCAGCGCATGGGCCTGCCGGGGCGTTACCTCGCCGGGGGCAAAGCTGTGGATAAGGTGGTAGCCCAAGACGCCGCCCGGTTTGCCCCAGCGCTCCTTGGTTGCCATCATGTCCTGACAGGCGGTTTCCAGGGAGCAGTTCAGCGCGGTTTCCAGCACGGTGCCCTCTGAAATGTTCTTGTCCGCATTGCCTATGTAGCCCAGCACGGCGGCAAGGTCTGTTTTTTCCCGGTTCAGCACATAATCCACGCAATGGTCGAGCCTGCTCCGCACGGCAATGATTCTATCGTATGCTAACCTACAACACCTCCTTTATCAGCCGCCATGCCTGTTTTACCAGGGCGGCGGCCTCTTGAATATCCCGTTCTGAAATGCTCCTGCATGAATTGGCCCAGTACGCAATCTGGTTCACGTTGTTGCCGATTGCTGACAATTCCCGCAAAAGTGCCGCGTATTCGTCCGGGGGCCGGGGGCGCAGCTCCACGCCCAAAATGAGCTGCCGGATCAGCGGCTCCATCTTCATGCCCGACACCTGGGCCAGCCGCTGCAAGTGGGAATACTCCGGGGCGGTCAGGCGCAGGGTCAGTCGTTTTACGTTTTCTCGCATGAGACCTCCTTCCTTTTTAGGGTAAAATGTGCTATAATGTGTCCCAAGTTACAGTAAATGCTAAAATGGGAAGGGAACATGGATATGATAGAACGAGTCGCTTTCTCAAGTAAATTAGACATCCAGCTTTTTCACCACATTCGATTTGTGATGAATGCCCTCCGAAAAAAGCACAAGGACATCGAAATATCCATAGAATATGGTCCTGCAAAAGATGAAAGAAAAAGCGTTTCTGCCAACGTATGGGCCGGATTTGACGGCGCCCATGCCAGGTATTTTCTCTATACGGCATATATGGATTGCGATTTAGATGATTATGTTGCCGTTGCTCGAGCCATACATGAGAGTGAAGAATTTAGGCTTGCTTTGAAAAATTTTTTGGGCGAACATCTGATGGACTGATTCCCGGCCCTCTCTTTGCCTGTCATGCAACCGCGCCTCTCCGGGCGCGGTTGGAACCGGGGTCTTAGGGGCTTGTGCCCCTAACAAGTGGGATTTTGCTGTCAAAATCCCGTACTTGCTGGGACGCCAACACCGCAGGTGTCGGCGGGGGAAAGCCTCCGGGGACAGTATCAGGGTATGTTTTCCCTATCTGTCCGGGCCGCCCTTCTTTTTCTGTACTTTCTTCTGATGGGCGGATTTCTGCCGCTCCACAATCTGAGCGCGCTCGGAAAGCTGCTCGGGAGTGACAAACTCCTTCAGCACATAGCAGCCAAAATCATTATAATACCATGTGAACCGTTTGGATTCTGGTATGCGTTTTGCCACTTCCCACTTTCCTACGGTCTGGGTCTGCTGTTCCATCCGTTCCCGCATATCCGCATTTTGCCGGGAGGGTTTAAGCTCATACTGTCGTATTTCTTTCTCGGTCAGCGGCTGGGAATAAATGATTTCTCCCCAGGCCCGAAAGGCCTCGCCTTGCACCGGCTCCCTATCCTCATAGAACTCTATATGCACAGGCTTATTGAAAGGTTCTGACGGGCATGTGCCGGGCCCAATGGGTCGCTGGGTGGAGTAGTATTTGTAGCTCTCCTGCGGGGGAGGTTCCGTTATTTCAGAGTGGACAATATCACTGTCTACCTTTTCTATATCTATTCCTCCTTCCCAAACCTCTCCGCCGAGTCAAAAGCTGGTTCCATATATTTGCTCTCAAAGGCGGCGGGGTTGTACCGGGCCGCCTCCTCCGGCTCCGCGTAATTGCCGGGGCCAAGGGGCTTGCGGCCCTCCGGGAGCTCCATAGGCAGGAGTGTCAGGATGGTGCCGCAAAACTCCCTGTCCTGGGCGTGTTCCGTAAGCGTAAAGGGCTGGCCCGGCTGTGCGCACAGCTCATAGCAGAACAGCATATGTACCGTGTCCCGGCTCACCCTATGGGGTGTGAACAGGGCAGGGCACCCGAATATTTCTACTTCCAGCATAGGCGTTGTGGCGGCGTTTATCATGGTCATTTTGTGTTCTCCTTATCTTGTATAAATTTTTTGTGCTTTCTTTTCGGGCGGCGCCGTTCCTCTTTCCGGGGATATAGCATCGATTATCCAGGCGGCGGTAGAGCGTATCACTTCCAGGGAGGCTTTCAGCTCTGGCAGGGCCTTATTTTTACTCCATCCGGCCACATAGCCGAAGGAGTAATCGGAAGTATCAATGCCCAGGCGACAGCATACCACATAGGCAACACTTTCAGCCTCCACCTCTTTTACATTACGGTCACGCTTTTCACCGTCATTACAACTAATGTTTTCAAACATCTTACCTACCTTTCTATTTCTTTTGGGTGCGCTTTTGGCTGCAATTTCCTGGGGTCTGTCCCATCGCTGGGGCAGATGGCCTTTACCCGGCTGGCGGCATAAATAGCATTGCCGGTAAGCTGGCGCTGCCATGCCCCGGCGCTCCTGGCCCAGTGGAACCCATTGGATTTCAGCGCGGAACGCACATCTTCCGGGGGTATCTCGTCAAAAAACACCTGCAAACGGTTTGCGTCCGTGTTGGCCTCTACCCGGCCCCCATCAAACTCCCAGCCCCGGAACCCTGTTTCCTGTTTTTGCTCCAACACGGCAATGCGTTTTTCTATGCGGCGTATTTCAGCATTGTTGTTGGACAAGGCCCAGGCGGGAAAGGGGGCGGTTTCCCAGGAATAGGCGTTTGCCATGGAATTGTCCAGTTCAGCGGCCCGCTCCGGAGAAATGGCGTCACACCCCCGGCAGGTCTGGTGCTTGCGGTAGTAGGCGTTCACCTGTTTCATAAGGGACTGCTTATTTCTGAGCTTGTCCAGCTTGTCTTTTAGCTTTGTAATGGCCTCCGGGTCGTCAGATGAAATAGCCGTGTTGTTTTCAGCAGCCTGGGCTTTCTGGTCATAATAGGCGGCCTTATCCATAGCCTCCATAGACTTCTCCATTTTATGGGCAGCCCGGTCACGATAGCGCTTATCTGACTTATAAGAGTAGTGGTCTACCAAGAGCGGCTGGCCGGGCGGGATGGCGGACAGCATATCGCTGGACTGCTTATAGAGATCGTGGCTTTCCGCACGGGCCTTGTCCGCTTTATCCCGGTAGTAGTCTATCCGGGCCTGCTTTTTGGTTTCATAGTCATTCAAAATATCACCTCAATTCCTGTTTTTCCTTTTTCTTCTGAGAAGTTTTTGAACTCCTTGGCGCGTGCGATAACTCCCCATCCAGTGTAAACCCGGTGTTCTCCTTCTTTAGCGCGAAAACGCCGCCCAGCTCTTGCAGCACTTCCAAGGCGTTCTTATCCAAAATGGGCAGTTTCAGTCCATCCACCGTGTACCCTGGCAAAAGTAAGCCGTTCACCATAAAATATTTGGCGTACTCCTGGGGAATAGGCGGGGAGATTTTATAAAAAAGATGCTCATAAAAAGCCTTTCTCCCCTTCAAATATTTCTCCGCGGCGGCCTTATCGGTAAAGCGTTTTTTGTCCTGCTGGGCAATGGTTTTTCCGTTCTGCCGCGGTGGTACATTCAGAGAAATCCGCCAGCTTATGTGCCACGCCACGGGTACGGATTTCTTGAGCGCACGGTCATATTCCGTATCTTCATACACATATGTCTGCATTTTATACACCATATTGCTGATCTCATCCGCGTGCCCATCCGAATATTTCTGCCACACATTGCCGGTGTGCTCCACCTGTGGCGTTTTCAGATACTCCATCGCCTTTTTCAAAAGCAGGGTGATTGCCGCCTGCTCCTGCCATTTTCCCACCATTGACTGTAATTCAGCATATAGGGATTTTTCAGCGGAAACGCTTTTCTCCATCCAGGCCGTAAGTATTTCCATGGATTCCTCCGCAAAAGGCCGCAGGAAATTAACGGTATCGTTGAAATAGATGGTGGAGCTGTATTTGAGTTCGCTCCCCGGCTGCACATTCCCGTGGCTGTAGGCAGTATAGAATTTCTCATTTTCTGCCAAGGGGCATCACCTTTCCTTTGCGGCGTCCTTCACCGCCTGCTTGGCTTTCTGCTTTTCCTCCATTTTACGCTGCAGATCCAGGGCATTGAACACCTTGCGTTTGACCTCGCTGACCGTAGGGGCCTTGTCATTGGGGAAATACTCCTTCAGTTCATTGCTGGTGAAGGTGTACTTGATTTCGGGTTCGGCCTTGGGCTTGACAATGGAAGATATCTTCTTTTCGTCCAGCGGAGCGGGGGCCTTGGCGGGCTTGGTGGGTGCAGGGGGAGCAGCTTTCTCCGTGGGCTGAGTGGCGTTGCCCATAACAGGCGGTTTTGGGGTAGAGGCTGTTTTTTCCAGCGCAGGGGCAGCTTTCGCGGCCTCCTGGCTGGCCTTTTTTATCTCTGTGGCCTGGGCCATGGTGGGGACAACGCCCTCTTTCTTGATATAGTCCACCACCTTTTCCTGTTCCTCGGGCTTGAGATAGGACAGCTCCACCGCCGTATTGAAGGGCATTTCTTTTTTGTCCACCTGCTGTTTCAGATCCGGCACCAGGGATTCAATCCGCACTAAGCGCTGTACCTGGTTGCGGCTCATGCCCAAGTCCTCGGCCACCTGCTGGTCAGATCGCTTTTGCGGCCCGGCAAGCTGATCCATCTTGGAGCGCCGCCCAGCTTTGCGGGTCAGGGCGTCCAGTTTCATTTTGGCGGCACGGGCCAGCTCAGAGGTGGGAATATCCTGGCGGTGCAGGTTGCCATCCACCACTTCAATGCGGGCGGTATCGTCGTCCTCCCGGACGATCACCACGGGCACGGGGTAGTTCAACTGCTTGGCAATATCGTGCCGCCTGTGGCCGGAGAGCAGCTCCAAACCGCCGCCCTCCCGGGGGCGGGCCTTGACCGGCTCGTTGATGCCGTTTTCCTTGATGGATTCATACAAATCCTTGTAGTCCTGGACTTCCCGGTTAATGGAAAAGGGGTGTTCCAGGAACTCAAAGAAATAGCCAGGGTGCAGGCGCATGGAAAAACCCTCGCCTTCCTGGGGAACGGGCAGGCTTTTCAGCGCGGATTCATCGGGCTTGTCCAGCTTATCCGCAAAAATCTGCGATACCTTTATCCCTTTAGGCGGCTCAATAGCAGTATCTTTCGCGGGGCCAGCGGCGGGGGCAGGCTTACTATTACTGGTCTTTGCCGGAGCCTCTGATTTTTTATCGCTGGTGGCAGGGATGGACTTATCCTCACCAGCTTTTGCCGGGGTATCAGGCTTTTTCTCACCAGTGGCAGGGGTGGCCTTACCGTCACCAGCCTTTGCCGGGGCATCGGGCTTTTTGTCACCAGTGGCAGGAGTGGCCTTACCGTCACCAGCCTTTGCCGGGGCATCGGGCTTTTTGTCACCAGTGGCAGGAGTGGCCTTACCGTCACCAGCCTTTGCCGGGGCATCTGGCTTTTTGTCACCAGTGGCAGGGGTGGACTTACCGTCACCAGCCTTTACTGGGGCCTCTGGCTTTTTGTCACCAGTGGCAGGGGTGGACTTACCGTCACCAGCTTTTGCCGGGGTATCAGGCTTTTTCTCACCAGTGGCAGGGGTGGACTTACCGTCACCAGCTTTTGCCGGGGTATCAGGCTTTTTCTCACCAGTGGCAGGGGTGGACTTACCGTCACCAGTTTTTGCCGGGGTATCGGGCTTTTTCTCGCTAGGGGCAGGCGCGGCCTTGGTATCAACAGCTTTCAGCGGGCCACTATCCAGCTTGATTTGCTCAGGTTTCTTTTCAACCGGGGATATGCCTGGCTTTTTGTTATCGGGCATTCAATTCCTCCTTCTTTTTGTGTCCCAACTTGGGACAGATTTTTACAGATACGGGCCAAAATGCGTCCCAAGTTGGAACACAATACTTACAAGGATAAAGCCAGAAATGCGTCCCAAGTTGGGACACATTTCCAGATATCCCCTGTGATCAACAGGATTTTTTATAGAAAATTTGCGTTTTGATTCCAGGCGCGGTACAATTATATTGTAAGAAATTTATATAACAAGAAAGGGGTTCTATATTATGAAAAAGCGGTTTTGTTTTGTACTGTTCCTGGTTCTGCTTGTCACCTCCCTTTGGTCTGTCCCCGCCCAGGCAAAAAGCGTTTCCGCCTTTACAGACGTAAAGCCCGGCGCATGGTATTACAGCGCCGTGGAATACGCCGTGTCAAACAGTCTGTTCAGCGGTACATCAGCCGCCACGTTCAGCCCCAACACGCCTATGACACGGGGGATGTTCGTTACCGTGCTGGGCCGTTTGCATGGGGTTGAAAAAAGCTATGGCATGGACAGCCAGTCCCCCTTTGGCGACGTGGCAAAAACAGCCTATTACTTCCCCTATGCCCTGTGGGCCAGCGAAAACGGTATTGCCAACGGTACAGGCTACGGATTCAACCCGGACGGAAAGATCACCCGGGAACAGATGGCGGTCATGCTGTATAATTACTTTGTGAAATTCAACACCTTCTCTCTGATAGAAAAAGACAGCGATTACCATACCTTCACCGACCGCGACCGGGTTTCCTCTTTTGCCCGGCCCGCTATGGAATGGGCCGTCCGGTATGGTATCTTAAACGGCACCGGGCAAAAAAGGCTGGAACCCCAGGGGCAGGCCAGTCGGGCCCAGGTGGCCCAGATATTCCTGAGCTTCAGCAAACTGGAAAAGTACGCCACACCCAACGCCACGCCGGCGCCACCTGATTTAACGCCTACCCCTGTACCAACTCCGACTCCCGCGCCCACCCCTACGACCCCGCCCTGGTACAACTATGACCCAGTCTACGAGCTGCCCACCGGGAAGTCGGAAAAGGACGCCCACGGCGGATATTTTGACTATGACTTGGCCCGGGAAGTCACCCGGCAAATCAA
>CAJUNQ010000103.1 GCA_910587835.1 uncultured Oscillospiraceae bacterium
AGAGTGGATTCGAACCACTGAAGTCGTCGACAACAGATTTACAGTCTGCCCCCTTTGGCCACTCGGGAACTCCCCCATCAATGTATTTAATTTTAGATGCCGCCAGCCCGCGGGCATATCGGCTAGCGATTTTCACGCAGTCCGTGCGCGACTTGCCCGCGGGGGCACCCCGCTGGAGCTGGTGAACGGACTCGACCCCCTGACCTGCTGATTACAAACAGTGTGGGGAGCGTACATTTGGAGGTTTCCAGCGGTTTATAGCCATTTCTAGTACACTTGCAGGCAGTTTTCCGCCCTGTTCCCTCCATTGTCTCCACACAGATTTTTCGCGTGTGGGTCAGGGTGTGGGTCAGCCCCAAACACACCCTGTGAATCCGCAAACCGCGCGCAACCCCCCCCTCAAAAATTGCGCTGCATAACAAAGAATAGCCTAATCCTTCCCCCCAGCCATTTCCTTATACCCCGCGCCCCACTGCTCCATAGCATCCAGAATAGGCCGCATAGTCTCTCCCAACTCGCTCAGCGCATACTCTACCCGGGGCGGAACCTCTGCATAGACCGTACGGGTGACAAGACCGTCCGACTCCAAAGCACGCAGGGAATCCGTCAGCACCTTCTGGCTGATTCCCTCCAAATTCTTCTGCAATTCGTTGAACCGCCAAGGGCGCATACGCAGGTTGCGGATAATCAAAAGTTTCCATTTGCTGCCGATGAGCTGGACGGTGGTGGCCACCGGGCACTGGGGGAGTTCTTCTTTGGTCAGCATATGTCAGTCTCCAACACTTCAAAATATCATGTTACGCTCCAATTGTATTGCATTAAACCCGCCCTGTCAAGAAGGTGGGTTACTTTTATGTAACTACCCCACAAAAAGTGCGTACTTGTGGGCCGGGGAAAAATCGGTATAATGAGAGTCACAGGGTGACAAAAAGCCCTGAATACATTAACAGTGGTACATACCCGAATCTCTCTTTGCCACAGCGCCGCTACGCTATAAACTTCCTTTAAATTTTTCTCTGCCTTCTTGACGGGGTCGGTTCAAGCTGGTGGGGCCCTATCCTTTCGGTTTTCGTTATTTTGCTTTTGACTTGTGTTTTCCGGTAGTGGGGTTAAGCAATTCCGTTATCTATAGGGTGCATTACGCTGGGGGCATACGGGGAATTGGGAGATGTCCCGGCCAAGTAAAAACCGTGTTTTCATACAAACTCCCCTTCCAGGACCATTTGAGCCGCCTGTCCTTTTGTAACGCCATGGTTCATTGCCAGTTTCTCAATATGGCGGTGGGCCTGAGGTTCATCCATACCGCAGGACTCTATCAGTATCCACTTGGCCCGGTTTACCAAGCGTATTTCCGCCATCTTCTCCTCCAGGGAAAGGGTCTTCTTTTCCACTTGCCGCAGCTTTTCCCGGGCGCTCACCATCCATCTAAGAGCCTGGTCCATGCCGCCCTTGGATAGGGGTTTTTGCAGTGTAAATACGCCGTGTATAGAGGTTCTGGCATATGCCTCGCCGTACAGCTCTGCGCGGACCATAAGTACCACCACCCTTTCCTGTGATTCGCTAATATCCACGGCAAATCCCATTCCAGCACCGTCCGGGAGGGGCGAGTTCACCAGCACAAAATCAAAGACCCGCTCAGCAAGCATTCTACGCCCCTGGCTGATGCTCCCGGCGAAACGGGTATGGGCCCGGAATACGCCGGGTAAAAAATCTTCCAGCGCCCTGTTGAATTTGTCCTGGCCGGATATGACCAGCATACGATAGACCTGCTCTTCCAGTGCCATAATTTCCCCTCTTTTTTCAAGGCTTACTGCTTGCACAGAAGCTTTCCAGCACACAAGCAGGCATATGCTCCCGGATAAATGCGCTCTGCCAGGCCAGACGCTGGGCTTCCGGCAAACTTTCCGGTAGTTGGCGGTACCGGGCAAGTACTTCGGGAGGCGCTTTGTACAGGTTTAAGTTCGCTACCATAGGCAGGTCCAAGCGCTGCCGGATGCCGTAGAGTCCCGCCTGTATCATCAGTGCCAAAGCCAGATAAGGATTGGCCTCAGGGTCCGGGGAGCGCAGTTCGGCACGCCGGTATTCCCCGGAACCGGAGGGGATGCGCACCAGTTGAGAGCGGTTTTCGCTGGACCAGGAGATATACCTGGGAGCTTTGAACCTGCCAAACCGGGCGTATGAGTTCTCCACTGGATTCAGAAAGGCCGTCATCTCCGGCGCCTTCTCCAGTATTCCGGCAATTATATGACAGAGGTCGCCGCTGTGTTCTGAGCGCACGGATATATTGACATGAAAGCCGTTTCCTGGCCAGTCAGGGAGGGGCCTGGGTGAAAAATCTGCCCAGAGACCGTTACGCCTTGCTACAGTCTTCACCACCGTCCTGAAAGTCATGGCGTTGTCCGCAGCGGTAAGGGGGTCAGAGTAGCGGAAATCTATTTCATTCTGGCCCGGCCCTTCTTTGTGGTAAGAGCTCTCCGGGGCAATGCCCATCTGTTCCAGGGTTAGGCAAATCTCCCGGCGGATATTCTCCCCCCGGTCCTCGGGGGCAATGTCCATATATCCCGCCTGGTCGTAGGGCTCCAAAGTAGGCTGCCCATTCTGGTCCAGGTTGAACAGGTAGAACTCCTGCTCAGTCCCGAAGAAAAAGCCGCGCCCCAGCTTTTCCGCCGCTTCCACTGCCCTTTGCAGAAGCCGCCGGGTATCGCCGGGGAAGTCTGTTCCGCAGGACAGGCTCACGCTGCTGAACATGCGCACTACTCTGCCGTGCTCTGGCCGCCAGGGCAGCACTGTCAGGGTATCTGGGTCCGGGTGCAGCAGCAGATCCGAATAGGTCTCGTCCCCAAAGCCCGCAATGGCGGAGCCGTCAAAGGGAATACCCTGGGCAAAGGCCCTGGGCAGCTCCCCTGGCAGGATGGAGATATTCTTCTGCCGGCCAAATACGTCGCAGAAGGCCAGCCTGATAAACTTAATATCCTCTTCCTTTACATACTGCAGGACCTCGTTTTGCGTATATTTCATGGTCGCCGCTCCTTTCAGTTCATCACATACATCTGCCGGTAAGGATTCCCGTTGTCCGGGGTCACAGAGGTGAATGGGCTGTTCAGCACCTCGGAAAGATCATACCCAAAGGCAACGCAAAAGGCCTCCAGCTGCCCGCGCACCTCCTCCAGTTCCTCCCGCTCTGCCGGCTGCGCGCTCACCTGGGCAGGGAAAGAGATATCCTCCCAGCAGCCCCGCAGCAACAATTTTCCTCCGTGCATTCCGGTGCAGGGGAAGTTGCCCACCGGCCTGCCGCCGTTGAGCGCCAGCACAATAATAATCCCCCCGGCCTGGTATTCTCCCAGAAAGCTCCCGGTTCTGCCGCCTATTATCATCACTGGGACCTTGTCCTTATAAGCCTTCATATGGATTCCGGCCCGGTACCCAGCGTCTCCCTTCACCAATATGCGCCCGCCCCGCATAGCATACCCCGCGGCGTCCCCAATGCTGCCGTGCACGATTATCTCACCGGCGTTCATGGTATCGCCCGCCGCGTCTTGGGCGTTACCATATACGGTGATGTTTCCGCCGTTGAGATAAGCCCCCAGAGCGTTCCCGGGCACGCCTTCTATTGTCAGTTCTCCGGCGTCCATGCCGGCGCCAAGAAACCTTTCCCCGCAGCAGCCGGTGAGCCTGTAGGCGGCGGTTTTCCGCAGGCGCTCGTTTATCTCACGGTAACCAAGGCCCTGTATGTTTATCGTCTCCATGTTATTCCCCCGCGTGTTTTATGCCTAAGATGTCCAGTTCCTTTTGGGTGAGTCCTATGCCCCGAAGCATAAGCCGGTTGCCTTTAAGGGCCTCGATGGAGTTGATCCCCATCCCCCCCATGAGCTCCTTCATCTCATGCCTCCAGGCTGTCATCAGGTTTATAAGTCTTTTTGCCGCGGCATCCGGGTCCAGGCGTTTCACCAACTCCGGCTCTTGGGTGGCAATGCCCCAGGCACAGCGCCCGGTTTGGCAGGTGTGGCAGAGATGGCACCCCATGGCCAGCATAGCCGCTGTGGCAATATAGCAGGCGTCCGCCCCCAATGCCACAGCCTTTACCACATCTGCGGCGCTGCGGATGCTGCCGCCGGCTACCAGGCTTACCTGCCCACGGATACCCTCGTCCCGCAGGCGCTGGTCAACTGCCGCCAGGGCCAGCTCGATGGGGATGCCCACATTGTCCCGGATGCGGGTGGGAGCCGCGCCGGTGCCGCCTCGGAAACCATCAATCGCGATAACGTCTGCTCCGCTGCGGGCAATGCCGCTGGCTATGGCGGCAATATTATGCACTGCCGCCACCTTGACGATGACCGGCTTTTGATACCCGGAGGCCTCCTTAAGGGAAAACACCAGCTGCCGCAAATCCTCAATAGAGTAGATGTCGTGGTGGGGCGCAGGAGAAATGGCGTCGGAGCCCTCGGGTACCATACGGGTCCTGGCCACGTCCCCCACAATTTTTCCGCCGGGCAGATGGCCCCCAATCCCCGGCTTTGCTCCCTGCCCCATCTTTATCTCAATGGCCGCCCCGGCGTTCAAATATCTCTTATGTACCCCAAACCGCCCGGATGCCACCTGCACAATGGTGTTGGCTCCATACCGGTAGAAATCCTCATGCAGCCCACCCTCGCCAGTATTGTATAGGATATCCAGCTCATCCGCCGCTCTTGCCAGGGCGGCATGGGCGTTATAGCTGATGGAGCCGTAGCTCATAGCGGAGAACATCACAGGCATGGACAGTTCCAACAGGGGCGGCATCGTGGTATCCAGGCTTCCGTCAGGCCTTCTTACCACCCGTTCCGGCCGCTGGCCCAGGAAAACCTTTGTCTCCATAGGCTCGCGTAAAGGGTCGATGGGAGGGTTTGTCACCTGGGAGGCATTGAGCAGGAGTTTATCCCAATATACAGGGATTTCCTTTGGACTGCCCATGGAGGACAGCAGCACGCCGCCTGTCCTGGCCTGCTTATAGATTTCATGGACCACCGGCTGCCGCCAATTGGAGTTGCCCATGGGGGCATAATCTGAACGGACAATTTTCAGCGCCCGGGCAGGACAGAAGCTGGCACAGCGCTGGCAATTGACGCATTTTGTGTCGTCAGCCGTAATTCTTCCGCTTCTGCCGTCTATGGCGTATACCTCATGGGAACACTGTTTTATGCAGGCGCCGCAGCCTGTGCAGCGGCCAGCATCCCGCCGGACCTCATATTCCGGATAGATAAAGTCTATGCCCATCAGTACGCCCCCTCCTTTACTCTCACAATAACCGGTTCGCCGCCCGCCGGAGCCCAGATATGCTCCGCCTCCGGCTCCATCATCCGAATCGCGGCCTCTTCGCTGGCGATGAACACCCTGTCGTCCTTTTCGCCTACAACCATGGAGCGCAGCTTTAGCCGGTCATTCAGGGCCATCAGCCCGCCTGTAAAACCCAGCACGATGGAAAAGGGTCCGGTAATAAGCAGGCTGGGAAACATGCTGCGCAGATAAATATGCTTTTCTCTGTGCTCCGTTTTGCTCTCTATCGTGCTCCAGAAGGGGGCGGCAACCACCGACGCGGCCTCCGCAAGGCTCAACCCCTGTACCCGCAGCAGGTAGTCCATTATATATGTAATAACTTCCGTGTCCGTCTGTAATGTGCACTGATAACCAAACATCTCCATATACCGCCGGTTGGCGTCATAAGAAGAAATCTCCCCGTTGTGTACCACCGACCAGTCCAACAGGGTAAAGGGGTGCGCCCCGCCCCACCAGCCCGGGGTATTGGTAGGGTACCGCCCATGAGCGGACCAGGCGTAGCCGGCGTAGTCCTCTAAGCGATAGAACTCCCCTACGTCCTCGGGATAGCCCACGGCTTTGAACGCCCCCATATTCTTTCCGGATGAGAACACAAAGGCTCCTTTTATTTCGGCGTTTATTTTCATGACGGTTCGGGCCACAAACTCTTTCTCGTCCAGCTGCAGGTTTCTCAGCAGGGAGGGAAAGGGAGAGAGGAAGTAGCGCCAGATGATCGGCTCGCCGGTGATAGAGGGTATCTTTCTGGTAGGAATCAGCTCTGACTGGACCAGCTCAAAGCGCTCTTTCAAAAAGGCCTCGCAGGACTTGCGGGTATCCCTGCAGTCAAAGAACATGTGCATGGCGTAGAATTCCCGGTAAGCCGGATAGATGCCGTACCCGGCAAAGCCGCCGCCCAGGCCGTTGGAGCGCTCGTGCATGGGGCGCATGGCCTCTGAGACTATACTGCCGGGCATTCTGCGGCCCTCTTTCGAGATGACGGCCGCGATGGCACAGCCGGAGGGGATGCGGACCTGACCTTCGATTTCCATAGTACCATATCCTTAATAAATATTTTCAAAAAAATAACGCTCGTCCCGGGCGCAGGGACTCCCTGGGCCGGAATGAACGCCATTGCTCATTTGAATTTATTATATGCGTTATCTTTCAGAATGTCAAGAGCTTGCCAAAAAAACTTGAATTTTTTTCAAAAAAATGAAACACAAAAAGAAAATATTGCAAAACAGGGTTGACAAACAGCCCCAACTGACGTATAATGGGGCACGGTAAAGGCAAGGGCGTCTTTCCGGGAGTGCAGACAGCGGGTACTCCGGAGAGCGCCCCTGCCTTATTTTTTTGTAAAAGAGGATGTGCGTATTATGAAACTGGTTCAGGAATATTTCGGCAGCATGGTCTTTGATGACCGGGTGATGAAAGCCAACCTTCCCTCAGATGTATATAAGTCCTTGCGCAGGACGATTGAAAGGGGCGCCAGACTGGACCCTGGGGTGGCTGACGCTGTTGCCAGCGCTATGAAGGACTGGGCGGTATCTAAGGGCGCCACCCACTATACCCACTGGTTCCAGCCGCTTACCGGCGTTACCGCCGAAAAACACGACAGCTTTATCTCTCCCTCCCCCGACGGTGGAGTAATCATGGAGTTTTCCGGCAAGGAACTGATTAAGGGTGAGCCCGACGCCTCCTCATTCCCTTCCGGAGGTCTCAGAGCAACCTTCGAGGCCCGGGGATATACCGCCTGGGACCCCACCTCCTACGCTTTTATAAAGGGAAAAACCTTGTGTATCCCTACAGCTTTCTGTTCCTACGGCGGCGAGGCTCTGGATAAGAAAACGCCCTTGCTGCGCTCCATGGCGGCCCTTAACAATCAGGCCATGCGCATTATCAGGCTGTTCGGCAACAAGGAGGTAAAGTGCGTGCGCACCTCTGTGGGGCCCGAACAGGAATACTTCCTCATAACCCAGGAGATGTACGATAAGCGCCCGGATTTGCGTTTCACCGGCCGTACCCTCTTTGGCAAGCGCCCTCCCAAAGGACAGGAGATGGACGACCACTACTTCGGCGTAATAAAACCCCGGGTAGCGGCCTATATGGAGGAGCTGAATGACGAATTGTGGAAACTGGGGATACTGGCTAAGACTGAGCATAACGAAGTGGCGCCCGCACAGCACGAGCTGGCCCCCATCTATACCACTACCAACGTGGCCACGGACCACAACCAGCTGGCCATGGAGGTTATGCAAAAGGTAGCCGCCAGGCACGGCCTGGTGTGCCTTCTGCACGAAAAGCCCTTTGACGGGGTAAACGGCAGCGGCAAGCACAACAACTGGTCCATTTCTACCGACGCGGGCGTAAATTTGCTCTCACCGGGGGAGACCCCCTATGAGAACGCCCAGTTCCTCCTGTTTCTCTGCGCGGTGATCAAGGCTGTGGACGACTATCAGGACCTGCTGCGCATAGCTGTAGCGACCGCGGGCAACGACCATAGGCTTGGAGCCAACGAGGCCCCACCGGCGGTTGTCAGCATATTTCTGGGCGATGAGCTTAACGGCGTTCTGGAGGCCATAGAGACCGGCGCGCCCTATGCCGGGGCCCAGAAAACCCAGATGAAGCTGGGGGTTGATGTGCTGCCCAAGTTTAACCGGGATACCACGGACCGCAACCGTACCTCGCCCTTTGCTTTCACAGGCAACAAGTTTGAGTTCCGTATGCTGGGTTCCTCCAACAGCATTGCCTGTGCCAACATCATGCTGAACGCCGCTGTAGCCGAGAGCCTGAGGATATACGCCGACCGGCTGGAGGGGGCGGCGGACTTCGAGTCCGCCCTGCATGAGATGATACGCAAAACAATAAAGGACCATAAGAATATCATCTTTAATGGCAACGGCTACGACGGTTCATGGATAGAGGAGGCCACTAAAAAGCGCGGCCTGCTGAACTATCCCACCACCCCGGACTGCATGCCCCATCTGCTGGACGAAAAAAATGTGACAATGCTCACCTCCCAAGGGGTGTACAGCCGGGCGGAGCTGGAATCCCGCTGTGAGATTATGCTGGAAAATTATGTCAAGACCGTTACCATAGAAGCAAACACTATGGTCAGCATGGCCCGCCGCCAGATTGCCCCGGCAGTAGAGACCTACACGGTAAAGCTGCTGGAGGCCGCCTCGGCAAAGAAATCCCTTGACGCCGGGCTGGACAGTGCCTATGAGCTGGATTTAATAAAGGAGCTGTCACAGTTGGCCCATGAGATTTCTCAGCGCGCGGGCCAGCTGGAGGAAGCTGTCGGAGAGCTCTCTGGCACGGTAGAGGAGCAGGGCTACACGGTGCGTGATGTGCTCTTAAAGCACATGAAGGAGCTTCGGATGGTATGCGACCGGGCTGAGACCATCACTGCCAAAGAGTTCTGGCCCTATCCCAGCTACGGCGATATACTTTTCAGCGTAAGGTAAAAACATTGGAACTTAAAGGAGTGTGGATATTATGGGAGCAGAGCAGATTATATCCCTGGTGACGGAAACTGTGAGCACACAGGTATTCGGGGTCTGGTTTCTCATTGGCGCGGCCCTGGTGTTCTTTATGCAGGCTGGTTTCGCTATGGTGGAGACCGGTTTCACCCGAGCCAAAAACGCGGGCAATATTATTATGAAGAACCTGATGGACTTCTGCATTGGCACAGTGGTGTTCGTACTTTTGGGCTTCAGCCTGATGATGGCCGAGGACTATGTGATGGGTTTTATCGGTATACCTAACCTGGATATATTCCGTAATTTTCCTGGTTTTATTGAAGAAAATGCCTCCAGCTTTGTGTTTAATCTGGTGTTCTGCGCCACGGCGGCCACCATTGTCTCCGGCGCTATGGCCGAGCGCACCAAGTTTTTGTCCTACTGTATTTATTCCGGAGTAATCTCCCTGTTCGTATACCCTGTTGAGGCCGGATGGGTCTGGAACAGCCAAGGCTGGCTGGTCCAGCTGGGCTTCCATGATTTTGCCGGCTCTGCTGCCATCCACTCCGTGGGCGGCGTCACGGCGCTGATTGGGGCCGTTCTGGTGGGTCCAAGGCTTGGCAAGTACATGGAGGATGAAGAAGGCAAGGTGAAGAAGGTAAACGCCATACCCGGCCACTCCATCACCCTGGGGGCTCTGGGCTGTTTCATCCTATGGTTTGGATGGTACGGCTTCAACGGCGCGGCCGCTTGGGACAACACCTCCCTGGCCTCTATTTTCCTGACTACCACCATTGCCCCGGCAGTGGCCACGGTTACCACCATGCTGTTTACCTGGATAAAGAATGGTAAGCCGGATGTTTCCATGTGTCTGAACGCATCCTTGGCAGGCCTGGTGGGTATTACCGCTGGGTGCGATGCCCTGGACGCCCTGGGCTCGGTGATTGTGGGAATTGTTTCCGGAATTTTGGTGGTCGCGGTGGTCGAAATCCTGGACCTCAAGCTGCACATCGACGACCCGGTAGGCGCTGTAGGCGTGCACCTTGCCAATGGCGTATGGGGCACCGCCGCTGTGGGGCTTCTGGCTAACCCTGACGCTCCGGCAGGCCTCAGGGGACTGTTCTACACCGGCGACCCCGGCCTGCTGTGGGTACAGCTGCTGGGCATCCTGGCAATCCTTGCCTGGACGGCTGCGCTGATGACCGTCACGTTTGCGATAATCAAAAGAACCGTTGGCCTGCGTGTTGAGCCGGAGGAGGAGATCAAGGGCCTTGACAGCACCGAACACGGCCTGCTAAGCGCCTACGCGGACTTTGCCCCAGCGGTTGAGAGCCTGGACTACGGCTGCGGGAATGCCAT
>CAJUNQ010000104.1 GCA_910587835.1 uncultured Oscillospiraceae bacterium
AACGCCGTCTTTTTACCCAGAAGCAGCCATCTCCTGCGTCGAAAATCCTCGTAATACGCAAGTATTGGCGTAGTTAGCGTAGCTAACTACAGCGGTTCTTCTCCTTGAAGCTGACCGCTTCTGGTCAAAATTCCGTCATTTCCTCTATTTTCAAACAAGCCCTAGTCGAAAAGAGATGTTCTTCCTCTTTGGGACGGGGGCATGGGAGGACGTTTGTTATAACGCCTCACTTTGGAGGCTCCTTCTGGAAGAGGTCCCTTTCACGGATTTTAATGTAGGGGCGGATGTGATCCGCCTGGTTCGTGGACGTACCGGGACCCTGGGAGAGACGGGCGGACGCGCGGGCCCTGCCCCTACAAGGCCTCTGGATGGGAATCATAATATAATACGCGGTAGGCCCTCCTGGAAAATTGCCGCTTGACAATTAGCCGCCGCCGGGTTATAATGTCAGTATAAACCTGTGAGAAAGTGTGAGTAGACTGGAACACGGCTGCAAAGAGAGCCGCCGTTTGGTGCAAGTGCGGACGGCCGTGTCTGGTTGAATGGGCTTTTGAGGGTGACCCCAACAGCGGATTTTTCCGCCCAGTAGGCGAGCCGGAGCGGCGCTCCGTTACCAAAGCCGCCCGTAGTTGGTTTGCGGGAACGAGTGGGCGCGTTGCGCGTCAAGCCGGGTGGTACCGCAGGAGCGGAGCTTTTTGTCTCTTATGCCCCTGTCCCAGCAGAAAATTTTCTGCCGGGGCAGGGGCTTTTTGCGCTGCCTGGCTCCGGCTTAACGAAAGGAGTCAGATTATTATGAGCGAAAACAAAATCCCTTACAAAATCTATTTGGAGGAGAGCGAGCTGCCCACAGCCTGGTATAACCTGCGGGCGGACATGAAGAACAAGCCCGCCCCCCTTTTGAACCCGGAGACCCTGCAGCCCATGACCCCGGAGGAGCTGGGGGTGGTGTTCTGCCAGGAGCTGGTGAAGCAGGAGTTGGACAACGACAGCCCCTTCTTTGAAATTCCCCGGGAAATCCGGGACTTCTACAAAATGTACCGCCCCGCCCCCCTGGTGCGGGCCTACTGCCTGGAGGAGAAGCTGCAGACCCCGGCGAAGATTTACTATAAATTTGAGGGCAACAACACCTCGGGCTCCCACAAGCTGAACTCGGCCATTGCACAGGCCTACTATGCCAAGCAGCAGGGCCTGAAGGGCGTCACCACCGAGACCGGGGCGGGGCAGTGGGGCACAGCCCTTAGCATGGCCTGCTCTTATCTGGGGCTGGACTGCAGGGTGTACATGGTCAAGTGCTCTTACGAGCAGAAGCCCTTCCGCCGGGAGGTGATGAAGGTATACGGCGCGGCGGTGACCCCCTCGCCCTCTGACACCACCCAGGTGGGCCGCAGGATTCTTCAGGAATTCCCCGGCACCGGCGGCTCGCTGGGCTGCGCCATCAGCGAGGCGGTGGAGGCGGCGACCTCTACCCCCGGCTACCGGTATGTGCTGGGCAGTGTGCTCAACCAGGTTATGCTGCACCAGTCGGTGATTGGCCTGGAGGCCAAGGCGGCGATGGATAAATATGGGGTGAAGCCGGATATTATTATCGGCTGCGCAGGGGGCGGCAGCAACCTGGGCGGACTGATTGCCCCCTTTATGGGCGAAAAGCTTCGGGGAGAGGCGGACTACCGGATTATTGCCGTGGAGCCTGCCAGCTGCCCCAGCTTTACCCGGGGCGAGTATAAATATGATTATTGCGACACAGGGATGGTGTGCCCTCTGGCAAAAATGTACACCCTGGGCAGCAGCTTTATGCCCAGCGCCGACCATGCGGGGGGCCTGCGGTTCCACGGCATGAGCAGCGTGCTCAGCCAGCTGTATGCCGACGGGCTGATGGAGGCGGTTTCTGTCAAGCAGACCGAGGTGTTCCAGGCAGCGGAGGACTTTGCCCGGGTGGAGGGAATCCTGCCCGCGCCGGAGAGCAGCCACGCCATTCTGGCCGCGGTGAACGAGGCCATGCGCTGCAAGGAGACCGGGGAGGAGAAGACCATTCTCTTTGGCCTGACGGGCACCGGCTATTTTGACCTGGTGGCTTATGAGAAGTTCCATAAGGGGGAGATGAAGGACTCTGTCCCTGCTGACGAGGACATCCGCCGGTCGCTGGATAAGCTGCCTAAGGTGTGAGGTCATAAGGGTAAAAGCAGCTTCTGGCCGGGAGATGGTTATACGGCTGGAGAGGCCGGAGGAGCAGGACGCTGTGGACCGGCTGGTGTACACTGCCTTTGCGGACAGCTATGGGGAGGAAACGGACCGGCTGATGCTCCGTTACTTCACCCAGGCCAGGAGGGAGAGCAGCTTTGTTCCAGAGCTCTCTCTGGTGGCGTTGACAGACAGCGGGGAGATTATGGGTCAGGCAACCCTGTATGAGACTGATATTGAGACCCCCGCAGGGAAAAACATCCAGCTGGTCCTGTCCCAGAGCGCGGTTCTGCCGGAGTACAGAGGACAGGGCGTGATGGGGGCTTTGGTGACCCGGGCCATGGACCGTGCAAGAGAGCTAGGGCGCGGTGTTTTTGGGTGGAGACCCCAAGCTGTACGGCCGGTTTGGATTTGCGCCCTCTTACCGGTATCACATCCACCATGTAAAAAGTGCAGGAGCCCCGGATTATGCCGAAGGCTGCCTGGTGTGTGTTGCGGGAGGGCGCGCTGGACGGGGTGTCGGGCGCCACTTCCTATGATGCCGGGGAATAAGCGGATGGAATTCCAGAAAGAGGAGCAGCGCGCAGCCGCTCCTCCTTTTGGAATTGTAAATTTTTATGGATTTTGCCCATCGGGCAGTCCAACGCCTTGCGAAAAGCAGAAAAATGGGCTATAATGTCTGGTAACAATCCAAACAGAACTGGGAGGTGCCAGACCTTATGGCAAGAGAACGTTATCTGGTGGGCGCGGGAGAGGATACTATCCACTCTGGCGTGATTGAGCTGAAGACGGCAAAGGACAAGCGGGCGAACTGGTGGTACTACCACAAGAAGCACCTGTTTGTGGGCATTCTGGTGGGAGCTATTGTGGTGAGCATGATCTACTCCATTGTCAGCAAGGTGGAGCCGGACTATACCATTGGCATGATCACCTCCTACAGTCTGCCGGGGGCAGTGCAGGAGGAGCTGGAGCAGACCCTGACCGCCTATGCCGACGACCGCAACGGAGACGGCAGGGTGGTGGTGCAGGTGAACAGCTATGTGTTTGGCAGCGAGACCGCAGACCCCCAGGCAGTGCAGGCCTCTTATGCCCGGTTTGCGGGGGACGTGACCATGGGCAGCTGCATGATCTACTTTCACGATGAGGCGGGGTTCTCGGCGTTGAGGGGGGACCTGGCGGGGCTTTTTCAGTATAACGATGGGAGCCCCATGCCGGAGGAGGCCAAGGACTTTGAGAACGCCATGCGGCCTTGGGAGGAGTTTGCGGCCCTGAAGGATTTTAACGGCCAGGGCAGCGAGCTGGTGAACTGGACCCCGGAGATTGTGCAGGAGCTGTGCAGCCGGCTGCGGGTATCGGTGCGCACGACGGTGGACACGAACCTGGAGGGGGACGAGAAGAAGATGGCCTATTTTGAGGACTCGCTGGCCCTGTATCAGAGGCTGTTGGAGGGAGAGGCCCTGGCGGCGGAGTAAATTGGCCGGGGGGCCGGAGGCTTGGCTGCAGCGAGCGCGGACGCGCTGGTCTTGCGCGGCCCTTTTTGCTGCCGGTAGAGTCAGGGAGAAACCGTTCAGGACATGGGAAGCTTATGTAATCGCATCTGAATATATAAACCTGAGGAAATCAAAGGAGGAAAACCATCATGGCAATGACAATGACCCAAAAAATTCTCGCGGCCCACGCGGGCCTGGATTCTGTGGAGCCCGGCCAGCTGATTGAGGCGGACCTGGACATGGTGCTGGGCAACGACATCACGTCCCCGGTGGCCATCAATGAATTTGAGAAGTGTGGGGCCAGCAGCGTCTTTCACAAGGACAAGATTGCTCTGGTGCTGGACCATTTTGCCCCCAACAAGGACATCAAAGCGGCCCAGCAGTGCAAGCAGACCCGGCAGTTTGCGGACAAGTATGACATCACCAATTTCTTTGACGTGGGCCAGATGGGCATTGAGCATGCCCTGCTGCCGGAAAAGGGCCTGGTGGGCCCGGGCGGCGCTATCGTGGGGGCGGACTCCCACACCTGCACCTACGGGGCGCTGGGGGCTTTTTCTACCGGTGTGGGCTCAACCGACATGTGTGCGGCCATGATTACGGGCAAGCTGTGGTTTAAGGCGCCCTCGGCCATTAAGGTGGAGCTGGTGGGCAAGCCTACGGGCTTTGTCTGCGGCAAGGATGTGGTGCTGCATCTGATTGGCGAGATTGGCGTGGACGGGGCTCTGTATCAGTCTTTGGAATTTACCGGCGAGGGAGTGGCCGCGCTCAGTATGGACGACCGGTTTACTATTGCCAACATGGCCATTGAGGCCGGAGCCAAAAACGGCATCTTCCCGGTGGACGAGAAGACCCTGGCCTATTGTCAGGACCGCTACCGGGGGGAGGTGAAGGTCTACGAGCCGGACCCGGACGCGGTCTATACCCGCACGGTCACCATTGACCTGGGGGCGCTGCGCCCCACAGTCTCCATGCCCCATCTGCCGGAGAATACCCGGAGGATTGAGGAGGTCGGCGATGTGAGGATTGACCAGAGCGTCATTGGCTCCTGCACCAATGGGCGCATCAGCGACATGCGCATTGCCGCCCAGATTATGAAGGAGAAAAAAGTGGCGAAGAACGTCCGCTGCATTGTGATTCCCGCCACCCAGGAGGTGTACCTCCAGTGCATCCGGGAGGGCCTGGCGGAGATCTTTGTGAAGGCGGGAGCAGTGTTCAGCACCCCCACCTGCGGGCCCTGTCTGGGAGGCTATATGGGCATTCTGGCTGAGGGGGAGCGGGCGGTTTCTACCACCAACCGGAACTTTGTGGGCCGCATGGGTCATGTGGACTCTGAGGTGGTGCTGGCAAGCCCTGCTGTTGCCGCGGCCAGCGCGCTGACCGGGTATCTCACCGACCCGGCCAAGCTGTAATGGAGCCCGTAAGAATAGAGACCGGGCGGCTGCTGCTCCGGCCGCCGGAGCGGGCTGACGCGCCCATTATCCGGGAATTTCTTGCCCAGGAGCATGTGCGCCGCTACAACTGCCTGGGGCAGCTGCCTGCCATGGAGCAGATGGAGGAGCTGCTGCTCTGTGAGCCGGGAAGCCAGTTCTCACTGGTGCGCAAGGAGGACGGGCAGGTTTTGGGCCATATCGGCTTGGGTGCGGATGCTTTGCGCTTTCGGGTAAAGTCTCTGTCGCTGGACTACTACCTGGGGGAAGAGTACGCCCGCAGGGGGTACATGTGCGAGGCTTTGGGCGGGCTGCTGCGGCATCTGTTCCTGCAGGAGGGGGTGGAGGCGGTCAGCGCCCGGGCCTTTGTGGAAAACGCCGCCTCCATGGCCCTGCTGGAGAAGCTGGGCTTTACCCAGGAGGGGACCTTGCGCCGGGCTGTGCGCACCTATGAGGGTAAATGCTTTGACGACACGGTATTCTCCCTGCTGCGGGAGGAGTATCTGGCGGCCCATCCCCCTGTGTTGGGGGACGCTGTCGCCATAAAAATGGACCGGCCTATTGGCACAGTCCACCCCAAGCACCCGGATTTGGTCTACCCTATCAACTATGGATATGTGCCGGGGCTGCTGGCCCCGGACGGGGAGGAGCAGGACGCCTATGTGCTGGGCGTTGACCAGCCGCTGGAAGAATTTACAGGCAGGCTGATTGCCATCATCCACCGGTTTGACGATGTGGAGGAGAAGTGGGTGCTGGCCCCGGAGGGCATGAGCTTCACCAAAGAGCAGGTGGAGGAAATGACCCATTTTCAGGAGCAGTATTATCAGATTGAAGTCAGGATGTGATGATATGGAGCGTTCTTATGTCCCCTGCAAGCCTGACCATATGACCGCCCTGGAACAGGTCAGCCATGAGGCCATGGTGTTCATGCGGGGGTACTACTGTCTGGACGAGGTGGGGAACGGCAGGGACGAGCTGAAGTTCAAGCAGGGCAAGCGGACCATTCTTACTGTCTATGTCAAAGAGGACCGGTTTGACTTTATGCTCATCTACGGCAAAAAGGAGAGGGAGGTCTTTGAGGCCCGGCGGGCGGAGTTCCCGCTTTGGGTATTGGAAATATACGACAATGCCAAGACCTACCACGACGGCAAGTGGATGATGTTTCCCGTGTCTGCCCCGGAACAGCTGGAAGAGCTTAAGCCCCTGATATTCATAAAGAAAAAGCCCAACCGCAAGCCCTTCCCAAAGGAGGGGGCGGTGTATGGCCAGTGCGGCCAGCGGTGCGACCTGTGCGTCCACTACACAGGCCAGGATGAGGACCGGCGGCAGAGGATGCTTCCTCTGCTGAACCGCGTGTATGGGGAATTGGACTGGTCTATGCGCTGCGGGGGCTGTGAGAGCGAGACCTGTCACTGCAAGGACCAGCTCTGCCCTGCCAAATCCTGCGCCGCGCAGAAGGGGCTGGCCCAGTGCCGGGACTGCGGGGAGCATCCCTGCGTCCGGGCCACGACCTCAGACCATATGTCCATGATTCATACCGGGACCTATGCCGCAGATGAAATCACTTGGGGGATTTTGCCCTATGTGCCCTGGCAGTATGAGGAGGAGTAGGATATGCCAACCATTTCTATTGTGTGCGGCGCGCTGGACGGGCCGCAGAAAGCGGAGCTCATTCAACGGCTGACCGCTGCGGCGGCAGAGGTCACCCAGATTCCCACGGAGTTTTTCACCGTGACCATTCAGGAGCTGCCGGATGAGAATTTTGGGATCGGCGGCAGAAATATCGGGGAGATTAAGGCTGAGTATGCTGCCCGGAGTCAGGGCCTGTGCTGACAACAGAAGGGCGGTTCTTCCGGTATGCTTATTCACCTTGCACCCGGCAAAATACGCCTGGAAATGCCGGCCCTCTGGCTGTGGAAGTGGGGCGGAGGCGTCGGGCTGAAAAGAGACAGGAGGCGCAGCATGTGAGCACAATAGACACCGTCCTTCATGGGAGATGGGACGAACTGGAGGTCCAGCACAAAACCGGCCCCGAATCGGTAAACAGCGCGGGAGAGAGCTGCGGGGAGTATGAATATTACCGCAGGAGGTTTGTAAGGCTGGGTCAGGCCAGGCAGTCTGTGGTCAGCGTGTACGAGATTCCTCCGGGCAAGGCCGCGTATCCCTATCACTACCATTTGAAGAACGAGGAGACCTTTTTCATTGTCAGCGGCCGAGGACTGCTGCGCACTCCGGAGGGAGAGCGGGAGGTGGCTGCGGGAGACCTGCTCTTTTTCCCTGCGGAGCCGGGCGGGGCCCATAAGCTCACCAACATGGGCGGAGAGGCCCTTGTCTATGTGGACTTTGACACCCAAAATGATTTGGACGCAGCGGTGTACCCGGACTCCAGGAAGCTGGGGGTGTGGGGCCGGGGCGTCAACCAGGTTTTTATGGAGAAGGACGCTGTGGAGTACTATAAAGGGGAGTGAGCCGCCGGAAGCAGGCGGCGCGGCTCCAAAACCATCATAAAAAGGAGCGATATCGCTATGAATGCAAAAGGCACGGTACACAAGTATGGAGACGATGTAAACACGGATGTGATTATCCCCGCCCGGTATCTGAATACGGCCTCCCACGCGGAGCTTGCCAGCCACTGCATGGAGGACATTGACAAGGATTTCGTCAAGAACGTGAAGCCCGGCGATGTGGTGGTGGCCGGGAAGAATTTCGGCTGCGGCTCCTCTCGGGAGCACGCGCCCATTGCCCTGAAGGCCAGCGGGGCCTCCTGTGTTATTGCCAAGACCTTTGCCCGGATTTTCTACCGCAACTCCATTAACATCGGCTTCCCTATTCTGGAGTGCCCGGAGGCGGCGGAGGAGATTCAGCCCGGCGATGTGGTGGCAGTGGACTTTGACAGCGGCCTGATCACGGACGAGACCACGGGCAAGACCTATCAGGCACAGCCCTACCCGGAGTTTTTGCAGAATATCATCAAAAGCGGCGGGCTTTTGGAGTCTATCAACCGATGACTGGCATGGATAATATTTATTTTCCCAGCTGCAATTTTACCAAGGCCAGTCCGCAGGCGGCAAAGAAGCTGCGGGATTGGCTGAAGGAGCAGATGCCAGTGGCGGGGTGCTGCTGCGTGGACAAAAGGGGGTATCCGGCGGGGAGCCGGGCCCTGTACCTCTGTCAGGCCTGCCGGGAGGGGCTGGAAGAGCGGTTTCCCCAGCTGCTGCCAGAGAACCTGTTTGTCTGGCTGGACCGGGAGGGAGGTCTTGCCCTGCCTGATTACAGCGGGCTGACTGTGAGCCTGCAGGACTGCTGGCGGGACCGGGCGCATCCGGAGATTCATCAGGCTGTGCGGAGCCTGCTAGGGAAAATGGGGGTAACAGTCCGGGAGATTGCCGGGAGCCGGGAGGCGGCGGACTACTGCGGGAACCTGCATTTTCAACCCAAGCGTCCGGAGGCTGAGGCTCTGGTAAGCGCCCGGCCGGGGACGCCGCTCTGGCAGTTCCCGGAGGAGGAGCAGCGGGTGATTTTCGCGGAACAGCTGGAAAAGCACGGAGGCCTGCCGGTGCTCTGCTATTGCAACCGCTGCAAGCTGGGCATAGAGACAGCAGGAGGCCGGGCTGTGCATTTGATGGAGCTGGTTATGGACGCTTACCAAGGGTAAGTGGATTGCCAGAGGGAAACAGGAATAGAGCGAAAAAGAGCCCCCTGGCGTGTGCCAGGGAGCTTGCTTTTGTAGGCGGTAGGAGGGAGCGGTCCTGGGGGGCTACAGAGGAATGCCGATTTGAGAGGCAGCTTTTTCTGTCCATTCCACCAGAAGATTCGCGGCTCCCCGGGTAACGGCGGCCTCGTATTTGATGACCTCCACATCCTTTTCCAGAACCGTCAGCTGTCCCTCGATCTTATCCAGGCGTTGGTCAACAGTGTCCAAGCGTTGGTCGACCTGTTCCAGGTGTTGGTCGACAGCGTCCAGGCGCTGGTCGACCTGTTCCAGGTGTTGGTCGACAGCGTCCAGGCGCTGGTCGACCTGTTCCAGGTGTTGGTCGACAGCGTCCAGGC
>CAJUNQ010000105.1 GCA_910587835.1 uncultured Oscillospiraceae bacterium
GCGGTCAGCTTCAAGGAGAAGAACCGCTGTAGTTAGCTACGCTAACTACGCCAATACTTGCGTATTACGAGGATTTTCGACGCAGGAGATGGCTGCTTCTGGGTAAAAAGACGGCGTTTTCGATTTTTCAAACAAGCCCTAATGCCGGAGCCGCCGGTAGAGGTTGCTGGCAAAGGCTGTCAGCGCAATCATCGTGCAGGCGGCCAGCAGGAGGCTGAGGCCCCACCAGAGGATTCCGGCCAGGTCACAGCGGCTCCACACGGTCAGGTCAAGCAGATGGTCCGACGCCCAGCTAAAGGGGGTCAAGACCAGGTCAAGCAGAGCGGAGACGACCTTGACCCCTATATGAAAGCTCCCCATGGCCAGCTTCCCAATCATTTCGCCGGCCCAGACGACCAGCTTCCCGGCATAGCCCAAAAGGGTCCAGAAAGCGGTAAAGAATGACATCATTTTTCACAACCTCCTCAATTTGATTTTTACACAAAAGCTTCCGCCCGAGACGAAGCTCGATTCCCTTCCTGTTGACTGCCTCATGTCCCGGCTCTCAGGAGACCTTCCGAAGCGGACGCCAAAAGCTCTGAGCCGCCAGGCCAGCTGCCCTTAATTCCGGCTGGTGCTCTCTACAATTTTATAATAGGTTCGGGCTGTCAGCAGATAAATAATGAGGTACATCACCCCAAACACCCCCACGCAGCCTGCCATAGAGGTGACAATCAGCTGAACGTTTACCGCGTTCATCAACGCCAGAATCTTTTGCAGCATGGGGAAGGCAAAGCACAGATGCATCACAGCCGTTGCCAGGGGCAGGAAGAACACCAGCAGCACCTGGCTGTGAATGCTCCTCTTGACCTCCTCCTGGCTCATGCCCACCTTCTGCATAATTTCGAACCGGCGGGCGTCCTCATAGCCCTCGGACACCTGCTTGTAGTATATAATCAGCACCGTGCCCATGAGGAACATGGCCCCCATGAACAGCCCCAGGAAGAACACCCCGCCATAGAGGCTTGTGAAGTCCTCCCGGATGCTGGGCTTGCTCATAAAGCTCATGGAAAAACCCTCGCCGTTTTCCACGGTTTTCCAGTCGTGGGACTTTGAGTCGATCCACTCCCGGATTTCAGCGGCCACGGTTTTCACGGTGTCCGGGTCGTGGCCCGCCACGTCAAAGCGGTAGATGTGCTCAGCCCAGTACCAGGACTGGTTTCTGCCGTTGTCCTCATCATCCACCCACATCTTCTCGCCGTCAATCACCGCCGGGTCGTTCAGCACCAGAGCATAGCTCTCGTAGCCCATCATATAGCTGGTGTCCCGGTCCCGACCGGGCAAATCGATTTTTTCCACCTGATAGGTCTTGTCAAAGACCGTCATGGTGTCATAGGGGAAGGTTCCCGCCGGGTCGTAGAGCAGCACCTGGTCCGCCGCCAGGGTGCGGCTGTCATTGAAGTATTGGTTGTAATCCTCTATGCTGTAGACGTCGAAGCTGGCGTAGATGGAGCTTGCCAGCCCGCTGTTCACATAGAGGGCGTTGTCCACCCGGGAGCAGGCGAACAGCCAGGAGCGCCGGTCCACTATATTCTCCATCTGAGCGTTGTTCCGGGCGCAGGCGGCGGCCGCCTCCTGGCGGAGCTCTTCCAGGTCCTCCTCCGCGACGCCGGCGAAGCTCACCTCCACGTCCCCGGGGCAGCGGCGCTCCACCGCATCCTCCACTCCGGTATACAGGGAGAAGGTGGTGGACACTGTCACCAGCAGGCAGGTGAACAGAATGCAGATGGAGGCAAGGCCCGCGGCGTTCTGCTTCATGCGGTAGAGCATGCCTGAGACAGTGGTGAAGTGCTTGGTTCTGTAATAGAAGGACTTGTTTTTCTTCAACAGCTTCAGCAGAGCGGTGATGCCCACAATGAACAGCAGGTAGGTGCCCAGAATCACCAGCACCACCGCCACAAAGAACATCACCAGGGCGTCCATGGGGTTGGTGATGGACAGGGAGAGATAGTACCCTGTCCCCAGCAGGCCCAGGCCAAGAACAGCCAGCACCCAGTGGGCTTTGGGCTCCTTCTCTCCCACCTCGCCCCCGTGAAGGAGCTCGATGGGCTTGGAGAGCCGGACCTGCAGAATATTGTACAACGCCGTTGCCAGAAAAATACACCCGAACAACACCACCGCCTGCACAATGGCCGGCAGGGGAATCAGGAAGGGCACCACATTGGCCATGCCCAGCAGGCGCTCCAGAATCAGGAAGAACAGCTTGGAGAAAATGACCCCCAGGGTCAGGCCCAGCCCCAGGCAGATGAGGGCGGTGAGAAGGGTCTCGCTGAGAATGACCCCGGCAATGTGCCGCTTCTCCATGCCCAGGATATTGTAGAGACCCAGCTCCTTCTTCCGGCGTTTCATCAAAAAGCTGTTGGTGTAAAACAGAAAGATGGCCCCGAAGATTGCCACCACCACAACCCCTAAGCCCAAGGCGCTGGCCGAGGTGCGGGCCCCGTAGAACTCCGAGTTCTCCGCGCCCCGGGTGAGGGCGCAGATCATGTAGTACATCATAATAATGCCCGAGCCGGACAGCAGATAGGGGATGGTGACCCGGTAATTTTTCCGCAAATTCTGCCAGGCCAGGCGGGGATACAGCTTAAACATGGGCCTCGGCCTCCTTTTTGCTGGTTGCCAGCACAGTCAGGGTGTCAGAGATGCTCTGGTACATCTGGTCGCCGGTCATGCTCCCCCGGTAAATCTGGTGGAACACCTGGCCGTCCTTGATAAACAGCACCCGCCCCGCCCTGCTTGCCGCCTGAATAGAGTGGGTGACCATGAGCACGGTCTGTCCCTGGCTGTTGACCCGCTCGAAGATGTCCAGAATCTGCCCGGCAGAGCGGGAGTCCAGAGCGCCGGTGGGCTCGTCGGCCAGAATGAGCTGGGGCCGGGTGATGATGGCCCGGGCAATGGCCGTGCGCTGCTTCTGCCCGCCGGAGATCTCATAGGGGTATTTCTGCAGCAGAGCCTCAATGCCCAGCATACCGGCAATGGGCAGCAGGCGTTCCTTCATCTCGGGGTATTTCTTCCCGGCCAGCACCAGGGGCAGCAGGATATTGTCCTGCACCGAGAAGGTGTCCAGCAGGTTGAAGTCCTGAAACACAAAGCCCAGGTTGTCCCGGCGGAAGGCGGATATCTCCTTCTCCTTCAGGGTGACGATGTCCCGCATATTCAAAAAGACATTGCCGGAGGTGGGCTTATCCAGAGCGGCCAGAATGTTGAGCAGGGTGGTTTTGCCTGAGCCCGACTCGCCCATAATGGCGGCGAACTCTCCCTCTTCTACCGCAAAGCTCACATCCTGCAGGGCGTGGACCTGGTTGGCCCCCAGGCGGCCCACATAGGTTTTTTTCAGATGTTCCACATTCAAAAGCGCCATTGTGATCTCTCCTTGTTCATCGGTATGGGTAAAGTATAGCGGATAATTCTTACAAAATCCATAACAGCACCTTACAAAAGCCCCTGTCCATGCTTACACTATTGTAAGCATGGCGGTTGGAGGGAAAGCGGCCTGTCCTATTTTCTCGGCCGCTGGCAGGCAAATCAAAAATGTGCTGAAAAAAACGTTTTCCCCTTCCCTTTTCCCCCGGGCTATGCTATGATAGAGTCAAGGAAAAAAATTTTTTGAAACCGTGAATGGTTTCTCGGTTCCACAGCGTATTACAAGTAGAAACATAAATCGGAGGGATTTTCCATGAAAAAGTCACTTGCCCTTGTTCTGGCCGTCCTGATGGCCGCTGCCCTGCCTCTCAGCGCTTCCGCCCACGGCCATGTCAGCCAGGGGGTGTGCGGCGGCATCCGCAGCGCTTTCCGTCAGTGTGTGGACTCCTGGCGCAGCCATCACAACAGCTCCGCCTCCTGCCACCACGCAGACCCCAATGGCGACGGCCTGTGCGACAGCTGCGGCAACGGCTGGAGCTGCCCCCACGCTGACGCGGACGGCGACGGCCTGTGCGACACCTGCGGCAACAGCTGTGGCAATCACTGGTCTGGCGGAAACGACGGCAATGGCGTTGGGAATGGCAACGGAAACGGCAACGGCTCTGGCTGGGGTGGCGGCCACCACGGCGGCGGCCATCACGGTGGGCGTCACTGATCAGTCCGGACACCCATGCGCAGTGAGCAGGAGGCCCAGCGGGCCATAGAGCAGTATGCCGACATGGTGCTGCGGCTCTGCCTGATTCAACTGAAAAACCGCGCTGACGCAGAGGACGCGTTTCAAACTGTGTTTTTGAAATACGTCCTCTGTTCCGTCATGTTTGAAAGCCCGGAGCATGAGAAGGCCTGGCTTATAAGGGTCACGGTGAACGTATGCAAAGACAGCCTCCGGCGGCTGTTCCGCAACCCCACGGTGCCTCTGGATGAGCTGACCCAGCTGCCCGAAGAAGCCACCGAGGACCACCGGCAGGTGCTGGAGGCTGTGCTGGCCCTGCCGGCCAAGTACCGGGACGTGGTATACCTGCATTACTATGAGGACTGCACCGCGCCGGAGATTGGACGCATCCTACATAAAAACACCAACACAGTCTACACCCTGCTGAACAGGGCAAAAAAGCTGCTGCGAGAGACACTGGGAGGTGACGGGTTTGAGGATTGAAAAAGAGCTGAGAGAGGCCTTTGCAGGCATTCAGGCCGGCGAAGAGCTGAAAGCCCGCACCCAGGCCTATCTGGTCCGGCGGACAAGAGAAAGCGCACAAAAGCATCGGGTCCGGCATCCGGCCCGGTGGATTCTGGCAGCCTGCGTCCTGGCGCTGACGGTAGGGCTGGCTGCCGGACGCTGGCTGTACTTCACCCCTGTGTCCTCCATTCACATTGAGATCAACCCCGCTATCGCGCTGAGCGTCAACCGGTTCGGGCGGGTGATTGGCCAGGAGGGGGAGAACCCGGACGGCAAGGCCCTGACAGAGACCCTGGACCTGCGCTTTTTGGACTATCAGGGCGCAGTGGAGCGGCTGCTGGAGGACGAGGGCATTGCCGCCCTGTTGGACAGCGGCCAGGCCATGTCTATCTATGTGGCCTGCCAGGATGAGGCCCAGTGGAAGCGGATGGTGGCGGACCTGGAAAAATGCACCCAGGGCCGTCATAATGTACGCTGCCACGGAGGAAGCGAGGCGGCGGGAAAGCAGGCCCATAAACGCCACCGGCATCGCGGCGGGCAGTGCTCGCCAAAAGACGGGGAGCAGCCCTGCGGCTCTTAGCCCGGGCCGCGCCGCATGAAAAAAGGACAGGGGAAAGGAATCCTTTCCCTGTCCTTTTTTGTTTCTTGTCTCAATCTCAAGGGCCTCAGGCCTGGGTCTTGGGCTTGCGGCCCCGCTTGGCCGGGGTCTTTTTGGCGGCAGGCTTGCGGCTCTGTCTGGCAGGGGCAGGCTCCGGAACAGGCTCCGGCTGCTTCTCAGCCCCTAAAGCGGCCTCAGCCTCAGCAGCCTTGGGCTTGCGGCCCCGACGCTTGGGGGCGGGCTCCGCCTGGGCCTGGGCCTCAGCCTGGGGCTCCACCAGCTTCCACTGCTGGCCGGCGCCGTCCACGTCCTCCCACAGCTGGGCAGGCGCGCCGTCGTCGTCACGCATATCCACAATGTCCAGCACCTTGCCAGACTGCACATTGATCAGCTTTTTATAGGTGACGGTGCCCTTCAGCTGCCACAGCTGGCTGCCGCCGTCCGCCACATCATCCCAGACCTGCGCCCAGGCGCCAGCCTCTGTGCTGCCGTGCATTACGTCCAGCACCTTGCCGCTCTGCTTGTTAAGAAGCTTGACAGCAGACCGTCCCACCTTCACAGGGGTCCACAGCTGGGCGTCAGAGCCGGTTACCGCCGCCTGCTCTACCACGTTGCCGTTCTCCGTGCCAGCGCACTGCAATGCCTTTCCGGTGCGGCGGTTGATGATCAGCAGGTCCTCTTTTTTCTCCCTGGGTGCCATTACAACTACTTCCTTTCGGCGATAGATTCACGCATATTTTCTCTTGGTTATATGGGATATTATAGCGTTTTCTCCTCTCCTTGTCAAATGCCCGCCCCCTTGTGAAAAGGCAGTTTTTTCCCGGAAATTCGGGGGATTTTGGGGGACAGGGCGGTTTGGGGCGAGAATTTTAGCGATAATGAGCAGTTCTTTCAAAAACGCCTGTCAGAAATTCGTAAAAAATATTTTGGAAAAATATAGCTTCCTGCCCTTGGAAAACCGCCCCGCAGGGTGTATACTTAGAAAAGACGCGAAAAAACCCTGGCTTTTTCGGACTTTTCCGAGGACGCGCCGCCCCCGGACAGTCTCCATGTCCCTACTATAATATGATCATTCCAGCGAGGTCATCCGCCCATGCTAAAAAAACATACCCAGCCCCAGGCCACTGTGGCCACAGCAAAAAAAGTCACACGTTTTTACCCAGACCCCCATACGGGGCTGACCCCCCAGCAGGTAGAGCAGCGCATGCGCGAGGGCCTGCATAACGGCGACTCTGGGGTGAAAAGCAAAACCGAGGTTCAAATCATCCGGGAGAATGTGTTCACCTTTTTTAACCTGCTGAACTTTGCCCTGGCCCTGGCTGTTATTCTGGTGGGCTCTCCCCGCAGCGCCCTGTTCATGGGGGTTATTTTCTCCAACATTGTCATCGGCTCCTTTCAGGGCATCCGGGCCAAGCACACCATCGACAAGCTCTCCCTGATCTCCACCCCCAAGGCCCATGTGGTGCGGGGGGGCCAGCGCGCCGTTGTGCCGGTGGAGGAGGTGGTGCTGGACGATATTCTGGTGTATGCGGCAGGCAATCAGATCTGCGCCGACGCCACGGTGGCTGCCGGCGAGTGCGAGGTCAACGAGTCCCTGCTCACCGGCGAATCCGACCCCATTCTCAAGCGCCCGGGCGACCCGCTGCTCTCTGGCAGCTTTGTGGTCAGCGGCAGCTGCTGGGCCCAGGTGGAGCATGTGGGGGCGGAGAACTATGCCAATAAAATTGCCGGCGAGGCCAGCGGCGTAAAAAAACGCAATTCTGAAATCATGAATTCCATTGACTTTATTGTGAAGATCATCGGCTTCGCCATTCTGCCCATTGGCGGGCTGCTGTTCTGGAAGCAGTATTTTGTGCTGGGCGACACCTTTCAGAACTCCGTGGTCAGCACCGCCGCGGCTATGGTGGGGATGATCCCCGAGGGGCTGGTGCTGCTCATCAGCCTGGCCTTTGCGGTGAGCGTTATCAAGCTTTCGGCCCGCAAGACCCTGGTGCAGGACATGTACTGTGTGGAGACTCTGGCCCGGGTGGATGTGCTTTGCCTGGACAAGACCGGCACCATCACCGAGGGCAGCATGCAGGTGGATGAGCTCTGCCCCCTGGGGGGCTTTACGGAGGAGAACATGCGGGAAGCCCTTGCCGCCCTTATCCACAATCTGGACGACAGCAACCCCACCTTTTTGGCCCTGAAGGACTACCTGCCCCAGTCCACCGCCTGGCGGGCGGCAGAGACCGTGCCCTTCTCCTCGGCCCGCAAATGGAGCGGGGCCTACTTCCCTGGCCGGGGCTGCTATGTAATGGGCGCGGGAGAGTTTATTCTGGGGGCGGGCTTTGCCGCTGTGCGGGCCCAGACCGAGCAGGCCTCCCGCAACGGCCAGCGGGTGCTGCTGCTGGCCCGGTCTGACATGCCCTTTGAGGAGAAGGCCCTCTCCGGCCAGCCTGTGCCCATGGGGCTGGTGCTCATCAGCGATAAGATACGCAAAGAGGCCCCCAGCACTCTGCGGTACTTTGCCGACCAGGGGGTGGACCTAAAGGTCATTTCCGGCGACAATGCCGTCACCGTGGCCAATATTGCCCGCAAGGCCGGCCTGGACAACGCGGACAAATATGTGGACGCCACCACCCTGCATACAGACGAGGATATCCGCCGGGCGGTGAAGGAGTATGCTGTCTTTGGCCGGGTGACCCCTCAGCAGAAGCTGTCCTTTGTAAAAGCCCTCCGGGAGGACGGCCATACGGTCGCCATGACCGGCGACGGAGTCAACGATGTGCTGGCCCTGAAGGAGGCGGACTGCTCGGTGGCCATGGCCTCGGGCAGCGATGCGGCCCGCACGGTCTCCAATCTGGTGCTGCTGGACAGCAACTTTGCCTCCATGCCTGTGGTGGTTCAGGAGGGGCGGCGGTCCATCAACAACCTGCAGCGGTCCAGCTCTCTGTTCTTGGTCAAGACGATTTTCTCAGCCCTGATCGGGGTGCTGTTTATTTTCATTAACTACACCTACCCCTTCGAGCCCATCCAGCAAACCCTGATTAGCTCCCTCACCATTGGGGTGCCCTCCTTCATTCTGGCGCTGGAGCCCAACCACGACCGGCTGCGAGGCAAGTTTATCAAAAACGTGATCCGCATGTGCATTCCCGCCGCGCTGACCATGACCGCCAACATTGTGGTCCTCTGCGCCCTGGCGGAGCCCTGGGGGCTGACCTCTGAGGAGACCTCCACCATGGCGGTGATTATGACAGCCATGACCGGCTTTTTCATGCTGTTTAAGGTGAGCACCCCCTTCAACACGCTGCGGGGGCTGCTGTTCTGGGGGCTGCTGACTGCCTTCACTCTGGCGTTCCTGTTCTTCGGCTGGTTCTTTGCCCTGGCGGGCATGACCCTGCCCATGCTGATTGCCCTGCTGCCTCTGCTGCTGTTTGCCATTGTGTTCATGCTTGCCATGCTGCACTTGGTGGACCATGTGATTGCCAACGCCCAAAGCCCGGTGTACCCGGAGAAGGTACGGCAGCGGATGCGCCGCAGAAAGCACAGCGGCAAAGGGGACACAAAATAGTCAGGTTAATCCGGTCAGCCCCACGTAGAGTCTGTTTGAAAACTCCGAAACACGGTCTGTTGGGAGCAGAAAGGGTGGTTTCGGCGCCAAAAAATTCTCGAATGGCGTCAGCTTTTCCTGCGTTTTTTCCTTGAAGCCACTCGTTCCTGACTAAAAATCCAGCATTTCTCTGGTTTTGAAACACGTCCTCGTAAAACAAAAAACCAACCTCTGCCGCCCAGCCGCAAAAAGGAGGCCTTTATGGGCAATGTCAACATCTTTGAGATATTCATTTACATCTGCGCCGGGCTGTTCGCCCTGCTCCACCTGATCGCCGCTTTGTCTCAGCTCAAAGCCCGCCCCTTAGCCCCCCAGCTTCTCATGGCCGCAGGGGCTTTGGGCCTGGGGGCGGCTGTCTATGACAGTGTCAACGCCGGGGCCTATGACTGGCTGCTGGCCCTTCTCGCCTGCGGGATGATCTGCGGCGCGGCCATTTGGAATGGCCGGCGTTCCGGAGAGCTTCATCTTTCCCACCACATCACCCGCATTGCTCTGGCTCTCATTCTGGTAATCGACTTCGTGTTCGTGTGACCCGCTACCCTCTTTTCAGAGAGAAAGGCCGCGCTATGCTTTTCCGCTATAAAGGCAGTTATCTGAGTTATATCGTCTTTTACACCGGCTATTACGCCGTTTTTGCCCTGTTTGGCTCTGTGCTGTCCGTGTACCTGAACGGCCTGGGCCTTTCCGACCAGGAGATGTCCCTCATTCTGTCCGCTGCGGGGATATTCTCTTTTTTTGTTACCCCGTTCAGCGGCTATCTCCACGACCGGGCCAGGAACCAGAAGGCCGTGCTGGCCGTCACCCTGGCGCTGATTGCCGGGCTGGCCATGGTCTTCTCCGCCTGCCGCGGCGTGGGGGCTTTGTTTTTGCTCAACGGACTGGTCATGTCCCTGATCAACAGCGTTTCCCCGGTGTGCGAGCGCATTGCCGGCAGCAGCAAATACCGCTATGGCGTTCTGCGGGTGTGGGGCACCATCGGCTATGCGGCAGGGGCCCAAAGCGCCGGCCTGGCTGTGCAGCACCTGCCAGGCTGGGCCCTGTTCGGCCTGACTGCCGGAGCCTGCGGCCTGTGCCTGATCGGGCTGCTGGGGGCCCAGGTGGCCCCGGCGGCCCAGCCCCACGACAAAGCCCCAACCGGAGCGGGCAGGGAAAAGCCGCCCCTCTCCGCCCTGCTGAATAGCCCCCCGTTTTTCCTGTTTCTGGCAGTGGGCTTTCTGTTTGCCGGGTGTTCCAGCGTCAACAACAATTACGCGCCCATTCTGCTGGGCCGGCTGGGAGTAGAGGCCGGAGGCGTGGGCACGGTGCTCTTTTTCAGTACGCTGACAGAAATCCCTCTGATTCTGTTCTCCCACCGGTTCATGGACCGGCTTTCCGGCAAGGTGTTGACAGAGGCCTGCCTCGCTATGGCCATTGGGCAGTATCTGGCCTACAGCCTGTGCCGCACCGCCTGGGCGGCTGTGGCAGTGATGGTGCTGGTCAAGGCAGTGTGCTCTACCCTTTACATGATGCTGTCTCTGAAGATGGTGCGCTGCATTGTCCCTGCCGGGCTGACCACCACAGGGCTTGCGGTGGTGGCCACAGTCAACAACCTGGCTGGCGTGGCCCTGCAAAACCTGGGAGGCTATGCCGCGGGCCGGTGGGGTATGGGAGCTCTCTACGGAGGCATGGCGGTTCTGTGCGCGGGGGGGATGCTCCTGGCGGCATTCCTGAAGGTAAAAAACGATGAGCCGGTTTTCTCCGCTCCCCAGTTCTGACAGGGGCGGAGCAGGCCAAAGGGGCGGTAGGTAAATTTCCATACACAGAGGGCCCGGGAGCTTTCGCTCCGGGCCCTCTGCGCAAAAAAAGGAGATTATGAAAAAGAAAACTTGTACTCGTGATTAGTTGGAGACCCCTGAGTTCTCAGACAGGGTCAATTCTATTTTTATGCCCGACTCGCCGAGGATCGGCCGGTCAATGGTCAACGTGACCTTGTCGCCGGGCTTTTTGTTGGCAATATAGGAGGCTATGGTGCCGGAGGAGGTGATCTGGGTGTCGTCAATAGCGGTAATCACGTCATACTGCTGCAGGCCCGAGGCCTTGGCTTTCTCTGTTACCGCCTCAGCCACCACATACCCCTGGGGGAACCCAAAGTAGTTGGTGCGGGAGATATACTGCCCGGTAATGCCCAGCATGGGGCGGTCTTTCACATAGCCGTATTCAATCAGGTCAGACACAATGGGCTGGGCCACATTGGAGGGGATGGCAAAGCCCATGCCCTCATAGTCCGTGGCTGCGATTTTAGAGGAGTTGATGCCCACCACCAGACCGTTGCTGTCCACCAGCGCGCCGCCGGAGTTGCCCGGGTTGATGGCCGCGTCTGTCTGAATGCAGTTGACCATGAAGCCGGTCTGACTGTTGGTGACAGGGCGGTTCAGGGCCGAGACATAGCCAATGGTAACGCTGGAATTGAACTGCAATCCTCCCGGGTTGCCAATGGCCAGCACCTGGTCTGTAACCTGCAGGTCCTCCGAGTCCCCGAACTCGGCAGGGGTCAGCTTGTCGTCGGTGTTGATTTTCAGCACGGCCAGGTCCGTCTGGGTGTCCTCGCCCACCAGCTCCGCCTCATAGATGGCGCCGTCTGAGGTGACCACCGAGAGATTGGTGGCCCCGTCCACCACATGCTGGTTGGTGACAATATAGCCGTCCTCAGAGATGATGATGCCAGAGCCCTCCCCAGCCGGAGAAAGCTCGCCGCTGTCCTGGTCCTCCTGGCCGCCAAAATAGTAGCCGCCAAAGTAGAAGCCGTTCTGCTGCTGGCGCACCTGATAGTTCTGCACACACACCACAGAGGGGATCAGCTTCTGGGCCACCTCCTGGGTGCTCATCTCCCCGCGGGTGGCGGTGGGGGTGGTATTGCCGCCGTCCGCCCGCTTATACAGGGTGAAGGCAGCGGTCTGCTCCGCGTTTTCGGGGCTCTCCACATTGACCACGCCGTTCTGAATCAAGCCGGCGAACAGCCCCACTGAGCTCAGGGAGACCACTGCGCAGGCCAGCACCCCGGCAACCAGCTTCAAGGCCAGCTTGCCGCCCCCCTTCTTTTTGGGCTTGGGCTGACTGGGCTGGGCGGCGGACTGAGCGTAATACCCCTGCCCGGGGGTCTGTCCCGCCGGACCCCAGCTGTAGCTGCTCTGCTGGGAGTAGGGGCTCTGATACGTCCCATAGCCGCCGTAGCTCTGCTGACCGGGCGGGGTGAACTGCCCGGTGTGGGCTGTCTGATTGGTCTGGGCCGTCTGTGTGGGATAAGGGAAGGTCCCGGTTCCAAAGGTCTGCTCGGACGGACCAACGCCGCTGCTTGTTTGCTCGCTGCTCATACCGGGGTTCTCATTTTTTTCGTTGTTGTCATAGGGATTCATAAAAGCCGCTCCTTTCAGTCGATGGGTTGTTGTGAGCCCTGTGCTCACTGCTGTTCTCTTGCTGTGACTGTATTATCCCCCATCAATGTGAAGGTCATGTGAAAACAAACCGACATCTTACTGAATCCCTTGGCCGGGCCTGAAAATTTCGCAAAAAACGGCAAAACCGCGCTGGTCTGGCAAGACAGTCCCTCACAAGCGGGGCGGTCTCTAATAGGTACCCTCTGTGGAGAAGGTGATCTCCGCGCCCTCCTTCTTCCGGGAAGCCGCCCGGCGTTTCTCCAGCTCCTGAAGGAAACGCTCCTCGTCAAAGGGAATGTCCACCGCCTCCCCCAGCCACCCGGAAAGATGCATGGCGTTGGACAGCAGCAGGCCGTTCAAGCCCTCGCGGCCATCGGCCACCAAAGGCTTGCCCTCCAATATGTTACCGGCAAAGGCGTTCAGCACGCCTACATGCTGGGGATTCTCCCCATCGGTCTCCACCTCAAGCCGCTCTGTCTCCGGCTTCCGAAATCCCTCCTTGGAGCTGCGGCAGAAGTCACGCTCGTCCTCCTTCAGCCGCCAGAAAGTGAGCCGGTCCTCCTCGCACACCAGCTTGCCCCGGGTGCCGGTAATCTCAAACCGGTTGGTGCCCGGCGCGTCGCCGGTGGTGGTGACAAAAACCCCTGTGGCTCCGTTGGGGAATTCCAGATAGGCGGTCACATCGTCCTCCACCTCAATGTCATGCCATTTGCCCTGGTGGCAGAAGGCCCGCACGGTTTTGGGCAGGCCGCAGATCCATTGGAGCAGGTCCAGCTGGTGGGGGCACTGGTTCAGCAGAACGCCGCCGCCCTCTCCGGCCCAGGTGGCCCGCCAGTCGCCGGAATCATAATAGATCTGCGTCCGGTACCAGTCGGTAATAATCCAGTTCACCCGCTTCAGCTCGCCCAGCTGGCCGCTGTGGACCATCTCATGCATTTTGCGGTAGAGGCAGTTGGTGCGCTGGTTGAACATCATGCCGAACACCCTGCCGCTCCGGTCGGCGGCGGCGTTCATCTCCCGCACAGCCAGCGTGTAGACCCCGGCGGGCTTTTCGCACATCACATGCAGGCCATGGGCAAAGGCCTCCTTGGCCAGCACCGGGTGCTGGTAATGGGGCACGGCAATGAGCACCGCGTCGCACAGGCCGCTGGCAATGAGCTGGCTGCCCTCGTTAAAAACCGCCGTGCCCTCCGGCAGGGTCTCTCTGGCCCACTGGCGGCGGGCCTCCCGGCGGTCGGCCACAGCCGCCACCGTAATGCGGGGGGTTTTGCCTGCCAGGATATTTCCCACATGGCCGCTGCCCATATTGCCCACGCCGATGATACCAAGCTTTACTTGCTCCATTGCGATCATCCTTTCACAGCTTATGATACCCCCATCATACCGCACCCCGCCCGCAAAGTCAAGCCTAACTGACGCGGACGCGAAGACAGCAAAAAACCTGACGGCGCGAAGGGAAAGCCGCAGGAAATTTTTTGCCTTTGGCGCATATAATGGGAGAGCGCAGACTCTCATTATACTCAGAAGGGAATTGGTTTTATGTGCGGTTTTGCTGGCTTCAGCGACTTCAACGACGAGCTTCTGGATGAAAAATATCTCTGGATGGCCCTGGCCAGGCGAATGGCCAGACGGCTCTCCCACCGGGGGCCGGACGGCCAGGGCGCACAGGTGTCTTCCCACTGCGCCCTGGCCCATATGCGTCTGGCTGTGATGGACCCCCAGAACGGCCAGCAGCCCATGACCGTAGTTCGGGAGGGCAAGGCCTGCACCATTGCCTATAACGGGGAGCTGTACAACGCCCCTGAGCTCCGGGCCAGCCTGGAAAGCCAGGGGTATTCCTTCCTCACTGACTGCGACACCGAGGTGGTGCTTAACGCCTATCTCTGCTATGGCGAGGACTGCCCGGAGAAGCTCAACGGCATCTTTGCTTTCGCGGTGGACGACGGCATCCGCGACCGGCTGTTTCTCTGCCGGGACCGCTTTGGGGTAAAGCCCCTGTTCTACACCATACAGAATGACCGGCTGGCCTTTGCCTCTGAAATCAAGGGCCTGTTTGAATTCCCCGGCGTCAACCCGGTGCTGGGCCGGGAGGGCCTTTGCGAGGTATTCGGCCTGGGTCCCGCCCGCACCCCCGGCCACGGGGTGTTTGAGGGCATCCACGAGCTGCTGCCCGGCCATTTCGCCCTGTTCGACCGGGAGGGCTTCCGGGAGCGGTCCTATTTTGAGCTGACCGCCGCCCCCCACGCCGCCAGCTATGAGGAGACTGTAGAGACCCTGCGGGAGCTGCTTTTGGACACGGTCCATCGCCAGCTGGCCGCCGATGTACCCCTGTGCACCTTCCTCTCCGGGGGACTGGATTCCAGTGTGGTGACAGCCATTGCCGCCGGGATTCTCAAGGAGCGGGGCCAGCGGCTGTCTACCTACTCCTTTGAGTTTGAGGGCAACGAGGCCTACTTCACCCCCTCCTCCTTCCAGCCTGACCGGGACCAGGACTGGGCGGAGCGGGTCAGCCGGGAGCTGGGCACAGACCACCACACTCTGCTGTGCACCAACGACCAGCTGGCCGACTCCCTGTTTGAGGCGGTCATTGCCAAGGACCTGCCGGGCATGGCGGACATTGACGGCTCTCTGCTCCACTTCTGCCGCCAGGTGAAGCAGAACCATGTGGTGGCCCTGTGCGGCGAGTGCGCCGACGAGATCTTCGGGGGCTACCCCTGGTTCCACCGGCGGGAGATGTTCGACGGCTCCCGCTTCCCATGGAGCGGCAACCTGGAGCTGCGCCAGTCCCTGCTGAACCCGGAGCTGCGGGAGCAGCTGCGCTTGGAGGACTATGTGTCCCAGCGGCTGGGGGAGACCCTGGAAACTGTGCCTGCGCTGCCCGGAGAAAACCCGGAGCAGGTGCGTATGCGGCAGCTCAGCTGCCTGAACATGCGATGGTTTATGGCCACTTTGCTGGACCGGAAGGACCGGTGCAGTATGGCCAGCGGCTTGGAGGTTCGGGTGCCCTACTGCGACCACCGCATTGCCCAGTACCTGTATAATGTGCCCTGGGACTTCAAATGCCCTGGCGGAGAGCCCAAGGGTCTTTTGCGGGACGCCGCCCGGGGCCTGCTGCCCGAGGAGATTCTCCGGCGGAAAAAGAGCCCCTACCCCAAGACCCACAACCCCGGCTACGAGGCCATCTTGAAGCAGAGGCTCCGCTATATTCTGCGGGACAGCCTGCAGCCCATCCACAAGCTTCTGTCAGAGGAGGCGGTGCAGGGCCTGCTGGACCAGAGCTTTGACTATGGCAAGCCCTGGTTCGGCCAGCTCATGGCCGGCCCCCAGCTGCTGGCCTACCTCATTCAGGTGAACTACTGGCTGCTGCACTACAATATCTACATCGACCTGTAAACGCCCCCCCCCGCCCCGCACGCTGGCAGGGCCGGTTTTCGCCCGGACCGGGCCAAACCACTGGAATCGCAAGGGCTTCTGCGCCCTCTCTTTACGGATGGACGCGGGCCCAGTCAGCCCACTGCCCCGGCCACCCGTTCCTCCTCCAGCCTTTGCACCTTCACCTTTACCTCTATCTGGTACTGGCTCCGCCCCATCAGCTCCGGCCAGCGGGCCCCGTTCGCCCGCCAGTAGGAGGGCTGCTCCCGGTACAGCTGGTTCCCGAAGCCGAAAATATCGCAGCCGTCTCTCACAACAGCCTGGCGGACAGCGGCCTCCGCCTCATTCCGGAGCTTTTCCGCTGCCGCGGCTTCCAGGTAGGCACAGTCCAGACCGCTGGTGTCGGCGGCGCTTACATCAGCGGCCACCTCCATCTGAACGCGAAAGCTGGGCGGGTCCCCTGCCCGGGCCTGGGTTTTGGACTTTATACCCCGCAGGCTCAGGGTGACAACGCCGTTTTGGGCCTCCACCGCCAGTTCTCCCCGGTTCAGCTTGTTTGTCATCGCCAGATATCCCCGGGTCTGCTCTAAGGTGAGCAGGCCCTTTTGCTGTGCCCCGGAGAAATAGACCGTGCCCGCCGCTTCCACACTGTCCTCACCGGCCCGCAGCAGGGGCAGCACTGCCGAGCTCCCCTCCCGCCGCATGCCGTTCACAAAGCCCAGAATGTCCATGTCCACCGCCTGGCCGTTCCATCGCCCCCCGCTGCCCAGAGCTTCCAGCTCTGACATGCGCATGAGCTTGCCGTCCTTTTCGGTGGAGAGCACCTCCTCGGCTGTGCCCTCTGCTACAAACAGCTCCACAGCGGGCCGGGTGTTGTAGTACCGGACAAAAAAGTCCAGACAGCCGTCCAGGCCCCGGCGGGCGCAGTCCATGCCAAACACCACCAGGTAGTTGTGGGCGTAAAAGGGCTCCCGTCCGGTGGTGAGGGACAGGGAGGACAACGCTTCCAGCACTGTCTCCCCTTCACAGGTAAACAGCTCCTCCCCCTCCTCCGCCGAGGTAGAGGACCGCACCGTCACCCGGTAGCCCTCTCCGGTCCAGTCTACCCCAATGCCGTGGATGAGCACCCGCTCGTACAGCTCCGGATAGCCGCAGCCGGAAAGGCACAGGCAGAGAGCCGCCAGCAGCACAAAAATACGCCGTTTCATTTCTCCCGCCTCCTTCCCCGAAGCAGCCTCCCCAGCCAGACCAGCAGGGGTAGGCCCGCGCCGCTGACCACGGTGCACCAAAACAGAAATTCCGTATTCAGCAGGAGGTCCTGGGCCTTCCGGCTTCCGGCAGTGGCCCAGGCCAGCAGAAGGGTCAACGCTGCCGCTGCCCACAGGGCGGGCTTTGGCTCCTTCTCTCCTGCCAGGGCGGTAAAGCACACCCGGCAGGCGTACAGGTCGCAGCTGAGCTTGATGATCAGCCCCATCATCCAGATGCCGGTGAATACCGCGTCCAGCCGCTGCAAGGAGCGTATCTCGCTGAGGGAGGCCAGCACATACACCGGGAAATTCTGGGTATAGGCGTAGCGTCCCAGACAGCCCGCAATGAGCAGAATAACGCTGCCCACAAACAGGGTGGTCCCTGCCATCCAGCCGGCGAACCCCAGCTTTTTTCTTCCCTTTACCTGGGGCAGCAGCACCGCCATGTCTGCAAACACGGAGGCTCTTGCCAGAAACAGCATCACCCCCTGCCGGGTCTGGCCCAGGCCCTGATAGAACAGAGGCTCCAGGTTCTCTGTGTCAAACCGACCCGCCGCCATGGCGAACACCAGCCCGCAGCCCAGCACCAGCACCGCGAAAACACAGGTGGCGCACCGGGCCACGGTCTCCAACCCCTTAAGCGCACCGTAAAGGGCCACAGCCCCCAGCGCGGCAACCACCAGCCCGGCAGAAAAGCCCGGGTTTACGGTGTCCATGAGGAATATTTGAAACATGCCCAGGGATGTGCCCCCCACCAGCACAAAATACAGGGCATAGCCCAAGGGGACCAGCCCCCCTGCCCTGCCTAATGTGTCCATAGCCAGCCGGGGAACGCTTTGCCCCTGCTCCCGGCCCATAGCCAGCCACAGGGGCAGCGCGATCAGCACCCCCGCCCCCATGGCCAGCAGGTAAGAAAATATGCTGTCCAGCAGGCTTTCGCCGCCGGTGTACTGGGCATTCAAGGCAATGGTGACCACTGTGCGGGACACGAACATGGCCAGAAAGAACTGGGCCGAGCTGATTTTTGTGTGAGCCATCGCTGCTCCCCCTTTCATTGGCCGGCCTCCCGGCTGCCGGGCATGCTCTGCACATTGGCGCTGCCCTTTGCCAGCCGCCGCCAGTTGGCCCGCACAAACACATCCCGAAAGCTGAGCCGGCCATTATAGGGGGCCACTGGCGACAGCAGCGGCACCCCAAAGCTGTCGGTACCGCACAGATCCATAAGCAGCAGCACCAGGCCGATCATCACGCCCCACACCCCCAGAAAGTTCCCTGCCAGCAAAAAGGCCAGCCGCAGCAGGGCCAGGGGCTCATACAGCCGGGGCACCGCGTAGCCGGCAATGGCTGTCAGGGCCACTACCATCAGAGAGGGCGCGCTTACCAGCCCCGCCGACACAGCCGTGTCCCCAATCACCAGGCCCCCCACAATGCTTACCGTGGCAGAAAGGGACCGGGGCGCCCGCAGCCCCGCCTCCCGCAGCACCTCATAGAGAAAGTAGAGGATCAAGGTCTCCGCCATGACCGGGAAGGGGGTCTGGGCCTCGGACTCGCTGATCTTCAGCAGCAGGGCCTCGGGGAGCATCTCCGGGTGGTGGGTGGCAATGGCCACATACAGCCCTGGCAGAAAGGCGCTTAAAAAGAAGGCCGCATACTTGAGCCAGCGGATGAAGGTGCCATAAAAGGGCCGGGTCAGGTAGTCGTCCAGGGTCTGAAAATTCTCCACAAACAAAAAGGGCACCAGAATGACGCTGGGGGTGCCCTCCATCAAAATGGCGATGCGCCCCTCCTGGATTTTGCCGCACACCACATCCGGGCGTTCGGTCATGCCCATCCCGCTGAACACCCCGCCCCGCTCCAGAAATCCCACCAGATACCCTGCCCCCAGGGCAGCGTCCAGATGGAAGGTCTTCAGCCTTTGGCGCAGCTGGTCCAGAATCTCCGGGCTGGCCACCCCTTCCAGATAGCACAGGGCCAGAGGCGTGTGGCTTTTGCTGCCCACCTCCGCCTTCTCAAACTTCAGGGCCGTGGTTTTCATCCGGCGGCGGATCATGGAGATGTTGTTCTGATAGCTCTCGTTAAAGCCGTCTTTCGCGCCCCGCTGCATTACCTCGTTCTGGGGCTCGTCCGGGCCGCGGCTCTCAAAGCCCTGCACCCCAAACACCAGCGCCTCCCCGCAGCCGTCAATACACAGCACCGCAAAGCCGCTCATCAGCAGCAAAAGCAGCTGGTCCATCTGGCTCTCCCGCTTCTGCTCCACCGAGCCCAGCACGGTTTTTTCCACCTGCTCCATAAGTCCCGGGCCCTGGCCGGTGAGCTGCCGGGCTTCCAACAGGGGATTAAGGATGCTCAGGGTGATGATCTGCTTGCTCACCAGGCCGTCCAGCCCGAACAGCGCGGCCCGGGCGCCAGAGAGCTCCAGCTCCCGCATCATGAAGTCCATGGCGTTTTCAAATTCCCTTTGCAGATACTGCTGGTTCTCCTCCAGCCTGGCCGATACCTTTTCCAGCTTTTTCAACGCTGCCAACCGATCCGCCTCCTTTTTTCGCAGCACAGGCCGCGCGCGGTTTCCATACCAGCAGTGTAGACCATTTCAGCTGGATTATGCGGATAAACCAGTGAGAAGCCAGAGATAATAAGCCTGTTATTTTTGGGAAAAGAGGGAGCCTATGCTGATATCCTTGGTACGAACTCTTATCATGTACGCAGCCATTTTGGCCAGCGTGCGGCTGATGGGCAAGCGGCAGATCAGCCAGCTGCAAACCTCAGAGCTGGTGGTGACCCTGCTCATCTCCGAGCTGGCGGTCATGCCCATTCAGCAGCACAACGAACCCCTTTGGAACGGCCTCATCCCCATGGTGGTGCTGGTGGGCTGTGAAATCGTGGTGTCGCTCCTTATGCTGAAAAGCGGGAAATTCCGGCAGGCGGTGTGCGGAAGCCCTATGGTGATTATTGAAAACGGCCGTGTACTGCAGGACCAGCTGCGCCGCCTGCGCATGAGCACAGAGGACCTGTTTGAGGAGCTGCGCCTGGCCGGGGCTTTTGCCCTGGAAGACGTGGCCTATGCCATTGTGGAGACCAACGGCCAGCTGAGCGTACTGAAAAAGTCCTCGGCTGACAGCCTGACCCCCAAGCAGGCGGGAGTCAAAGCCCCGGAGGAGGCCCTGGAGGTGGTGGTGGTCAGCGACGGGCAAATCTCTCAGAACTCTCTGCGTCTGTGCGGCCGGGACCCGGTCTGGCTGAGAGAGCAGCTGCGCTTTCAGGGCGCGGAGCTGGAGGACGTCTTTATTATGACGGCCCGGACAGACGGCAAGCAAATGATCATCAAAAAGCAGCGGACAAGCTCCCCAGGCGCAAAAAAATAGCGCCGGACCTTGCGTTTTTCCCCCTCCTCCGCTATAATGATGGGTAGAAACAGGCGGTTCTGCCGCCCGGTCCAAGGGCTTATTGATTCTTTTGGACTGTGTAGACTTCAGCAGGAAAGGGGGACGCCGGATGGAGCTGTCCGCACTGGACCAGGCGCTTCACGCTCTGTGGGAGGAGCTCCACAGCCTGGGCATCCCGGTCTCGAAAAAGCTTGCGCCCCATGTGCGGGTGAACACCCGGGCCAAACGCCGGCTGGGCTGCTGCTACTTCATCTCAGGCTCCTGCGCCATTGAGGTCTCCGCCCGGGTGGCGGAGGACCCGGAGCTGCTGCGCCTCACTCTGGTCCACGAGCTGCTGCACACCTGCCCCGGCTGCCGGGACCACGGACCCCGGTGGAAGGCCTGGGCCCAGCTGGCAGGCCAGCATTTACAACTGGACATCCGCCGCACTGTGCCCCTGGAGGACAGCCCCGGCCCCCTGCGCCAGGAGACGGTAAAATATGTGCTGCAATGCCAGAGCTGCGGGGCGCTCATCCAGCGCAAGCGGCTCTCAAAGGCTGTCAAGACACCCTGGCGCTACCGGTGCCCCTGCGGGGGCCAGCTGAAGCGTCTGCCGGATATCCATTGACATTTCTGGGCAAATAGGGTAAAATGGGGGTATACTATCAATTTTTATGAGGGATTCTGCCATGAAAAAAGCCTGCTGTGCCCTGCTGTTCGCCCTTTCGCTGACACTTCTCACCGGCTGCTCCTCACCGGACGCCTTGCAGCTGGACCTTTCTCAGGGCTTTGGCAGCCAGCTTAAGCTGCTGCACCTGAACGCCAGCACCCAGGAACGCCGCCGCCGCATTCAGGACTTTCACGCCCTGCTGGAAAACGCCCAGCCCCTGGAAAAGGACCTCTCTCTGTTCGCCTATTACCCGGACTACCGGCTGGAACTGCTGCGGGACGGCGAGCGGGTCACTGTGGTCATGGATGTAAACGGGGAGTTTGTAGACTTCCATTATCTGGATGAGGACGTGATCTATCGTTCGGCTCTCAGCGCCAAGGACCTGAAAAAGCTCATCCATCAATACAGCTGAACACAAAAATGCGCGCAGAAAAGCCCTTCGCAAAAGCGAAGGGCTTTGTTTGCGTTCAAGCACCGGCTGGCTGAAATCAGTCGCTGGTGTAGGGCAGCAGCGCCAGATGGCGCGAACGCTTGATGGCCACAGTCAGCGCACGCTGATGGCGGGCGCAGGTACCGGTCACGCGGCGGGGAAGAATCTTGCCCCGCTCGGAGATGAACCGGCGCAGCTTGGCCACGTCCTTGTAATCAATAAACTCCGCTCTGTCCACACAGAAGCTGCAAACCTTTTTGCGCCCCTTGCGGCCCCGGCGAATTTCTCTCTCGGGTCTGTCCGGCATAGCTGAAACCTCCTTCACATATGATTCGCTGGATTTCAGAAGGGCAGGTCGTCGTCGCCCATGATTTCTTCAAAACCTCCGTCGCCGCCGCTGCTGAAAGCCGCGGGCGGGGGCTCTGCCGGGAAGGTGGGCGCGGCCCCAAAGCCGCTGTCCTGGCCGCCGTAGGATTTTCCCTGACCATAGGCAGGGGCCCGGTCATAGGAGGAAGCGCGGTCCTCATAGGCAGAGCGGTCTCCTCCATAGGCGGAGCCGCTCTCCCGTTTGGAGCCGGTAAAGCTCACATTGTCCGCCACTACCTCCACCGCAGTGCGGCGGTTGCCCTGCTTATCCTCATAGCTGCGGGTCTGGATGCTTCCCGTCACGGCAATCATCTGTCCCTTTGTAAAGTATCTGGACACAAACTCTCCGGTGCCGCGCCAGGCGACCACGTCAATAAAGTCCGTCTGTCTTTCGCCAGAGGTCTTACTGACAAAATTGCGGTCTACCGCGATACGGAACGAACACACAGCGGTGTCGTTCTGCGTCCGCCTCAGCTCAGGGTCGGCAACCAGCCTGCCCATAAGCACCACCACATTCAGCATAATAGGCGACCTCCCTTTCTGTTTGGCCGAGGGGGACGCCCTCAGCCCTAAAGCCCGTTATTCCGCGCTCTCAGGGGCGGCGGGAGCCTCCACAGCCTCCACGGCGATGGCCTCCACGTCAACGCCCTCGTCCTCAGCCCGCTGGGGCTTCTGAGGCTTACGCTCCACGATGTGGCGGGGGTCCCGCTTGACGATCAGGGTGCGCACGATGCCATCGGTGATCTGGTAGCGGCGGTCCAGCTCAGCAGTAAAATCAGGGCCGCTCTCAAAGTGGATGAGAGTATAATAGCCCTCGGTCTGCTTGTTGATGGGGTAGGCAAAGCGCCGTTTGCCCCAGTCGTCAACACTCTGGACAGTGCCGTTCTCTGCGATCAGCGTCTTGAAGCGTTCCACGAGAGCCGCATTGCCCTCCTCGCCCAGCTTTGCGGATGTGACGATGACGGTCTCGTAGAGATTTTTTCCTTCTGCCATTTGTATTGCACCTCCTTTTGGCCTTATGGCCCCGGGCTGAATCAATTTCCCGGAGCAAGGAAGTTTGAAACTCTGTCTCAAACAACTACTCCATTATACCATGCTTTCGGGGAAAGTCAAGGGATTTCTTGGACGGGGCAGAAGTCTCCCGGTTCAAGGATAGATACAGCCGTGTTCTGGGTGTTTTTCACCGGACCGGGAAGGCGGCGGCTACATACAAAGAACAGCCCGCAGCATGTCGGTTCAATACCGGTTTGAGGACTTTTTTACGTCATCCGGCTATCGCAGCCAGGGTCGTAAGTTCAGCACCTATCAAAGCAGCTGGGAGGCGTTTTGAAAGACTCTGGAAGGTCAAAAAGGAGCAATGCAGCCAACCACGCTGGGGGGTATTCCCCATCTCTACGATTCTCCGTTTTTGGATGTGCTTATGATGGGCTTATTCAGGACAGTGCGCCGCATAGTTCCACCAAAAACAAAGGAAAGAGAGCTCTCGGGAGCCCTCTTTCCTTTTGTTTTACCTTAGAACAGCACCTTTTTACCAGAGCGGTGCGCCGCATATGCGCCCACCATAAAGCGGGTGAGCTCCACCGCGTCCTCTATGCCGTTGGGGGCTTCGCCCTGGCCGTTTACCCCGTCGATCCAGGCGTCTATGGGCATGGGGTCTGCGGGAGGAAGCTCGGTCATCTGCACCAGCTTGCCCCCGGTCTCCTGGCAGGCATACTCCAGAATACCGTTGTGCACCATCAGCGAGCCCTCGGTACCGCTGAGCTCCAGCACATAGGGCATACCCTTGGTGACAAAGCCTGTCTCAGAGACGCCGATGGCCCCGCCCTCGAATTCCATCACCGACACGGCGTTGTCCTCCACCGGCTTGCCGGTCACCTGGGTAAACTGAGAGACAATGGACTTTGGGCTGCCCATCATCCAGGCAAGGGTATACATGGGGTGGGCGCCCAGGTCCATCATGGCCCCGCCGCCGGTCTCGGCCTCATTATAAAAGTGGTCGGGGAGCCAGCCCGCCGAGCTGCCGTCGTGGGCGTCCCGCACCCGGGCGTAAGTAATGCGCCCCAGCTTGCCGCTTTCCGCCAGGGCCTTGGCGGCTTTCAGGGTGGGCCAGGTCTTGTGGGGGAAGGAGATGGTAAATTTGACTCCCGCCTTCTTCACTGCCTGGGCAATCTCCTGGGCCTCCTCGTTGGTAAAGGCCAGCACCTTTTCGGTGAAGATATGCTTGCCCGCGGCGGCGGCGGCCAGCAGCACCTGGGTATGGCGGCAGGTGGCGGTGGTGACCTGCACGGCGTCGATGGAGCTGTCGGCCCAGATGGCTTCCAGGTCCGGCTGGAAGGGAATCCCCAGCTTTTCTGCGGCAGCGCTTCCCCGGGCGGGGTCGCTGTCCCACAGGCAGGCCAGTTGGGCGTGGGGGTTCTTTTGAACGGCCTCGGCGTACTCCATAGTGTGGACATGCCAGGCGCCAATCACTGCGACTTTCATAGATAACTTCCTTTCGTGGTGAAATATTTATTTTATTGGCAAAGAGCTCAAAACGGTAAGAAAGGCTGCGCGCAAGCCGGACTCGGCATAGCCGCTGCCGTCAAATGCAGGAGAAGCCGTTTCCTGTTCCCCCTGAAAGAAAAAGCTGAAACAAAAATATAGAAGAAACGACCAGCGAGCGCAGACGCGCGGCCCCTTGCGCGGGTGCAGGTCCTTTTGCGGAGCAAAAGGGCCGACGGCTTGCGAAGCAAGACGGCGAGCGTCCTGTTTGCGGGCGGCAGATTTGGAGCAGGGCGCAGTTCTGGCCGCCCCGCTACCCCGCTGCGCAGCGGGACCGGTTTTTTCCGCGCGAGGGTCACTCCGCCTCCCCCAGCTCCTTCAGGATGCGCTCCGCGGCCGCCCGCTTGGCATTGGCCTCTGCCGCCAGCCGCAGCGCCGTGCGCTTCAGGTCCTCTCCACTCTCACAGCTGGCCTCCAGCCCCTGGCAGGCCTCCCGCACCGCGCTGGTGTGGGCTGAGAGAAAATCCTCATACAGCTCCGGCCCCATGGGCCCCTCCAACAGCGACTTGATGTCCTGTATTGCCAGCACCTGCTTGAGCATACAGATGGCTGTCAGCGCCGCCAGATGCTCCCGGCTATACTTCTTTTTCTCCGGATGGGGCAGCACGCCGCTTTTCACATAATTGTTGATCATGGAATTGGTCAGCAGCAAATCCTCCTCATCCCGCTCAAAAAACCGCAGGCTGTCCCGCAGGTAGAGCAGCACCTGGTCTACATACAAGGGGATGGTGGGCAGCTGCTCCCAGGCAGGGGGCGAGAGCGCCTTACCCTCCCGGGCCCAGGCAAGAATTTTCTCTATTGGTTCCATTGGGCCCCCTCCTTGTCCAGAATGTCCAGAAGGCCGGATATTCTGTCGATACGGAGCAAGCCCTTTTGGGGCGCAGGCGCGGCAATGTCCCGGCCAAGCGCCTGAACATGGTCGATGCCATAGCTCTTATCCATCTCAGGCCGCCATACTGACTCAGCACATATCTGAACAGGAAAAATACCCAGCTGGGCCGCGCCCTCGCAGTTTTTGGGGTTGTCGTCCACAAAGACGGTCTGCTCCGCAGGGAGCCCCATTTTGGAGAGAGCATCCTGGAACATCAGGGGATCAGGCTTTAGCGTGCCAAGCTCGTAGCTGAACGTGGTACAGTGAAAGTATTGCAGAATATCAAAGTGCTCCAACAGGGGGATGATGGACGGCCATGTGTCGGAGATGATGCCAAGCCGGTATTTGCCGCGCAGGGCCTTCAGCGTCTCAACCGTGTCGTCAAACAGGCGGTAGTTGTCGTCTTTATTATTCACCTTATCATCCGCAACCGCCTTCAGCTCGGCGTCTGTCAGCTTCAGGCCCAGCTCGCCGGCAAGCACCCTGTAATACCGCAGAAAAATCTGATACTCCTCCTCTATGGACAGCACAGGCCTGCTGTGTTCCACCGCCCGCTCCTTTGCGGCCCGGTCCTTGGCGGCTTTCACCTTCTCTGGCGGCAAGGCGGCTAATTTTTCAGGAGAGAAATAGCGCTTGGCGAAATCTGAGAACATAAAGCTCCCCGAGGGCGGGTACAGCAGCGTGCCGCCCAGGTCCAGAAAAATGCCCTTGATATTTTCCAGCTTATCCATTGTGTTCCACTCCTTGGCCTTTTCTGGTATTGTAGACCATGTAAGAGGATTTGTCAAATTTTTATAGGCCCCGTTGCCTTTCATGCCGGATTATGCTAAAATAATAGGACATTGAAACATGGAAAGGTAGCAGGAAAATGAGCTTGAATAAGAATGATATGTTGGAGCTGCGCCGCCGGGTGCTGGAAAAGGATTTCGCCCGCATGAACGAGCGTCAGCGCCAGGCGGTGTTTCATACCGAGGGGCCGCTGTTGATTCTGGCCGGGGCCGGCAGCGGCAAAACCACGGTGCTGGTGAACCGCATTGCCAACCTGGTGCGCTACGGCAAGGCCTACAACAGCGGCTTTTTGCAGCCGGAGTTCACGGATGGAGACCGGGAGAGCTGTCAAAGCTACCTGAATGGGGGAGAGCTCTCTCCCATTGCCCAGGCCAGGCTTTCGGTGTCGGCCTGCGCCCCCTGGCGTATTCTGGCCATCACCTTCACCAACAAGGCGGCAGGAGAGCTGAAAGAACGCCTGTGCGCCATGCTGGGAGAGGAGGGCCGGGATGTGTGGGCCTCCACCTTCCATGCCAGCTGCGCCCGTATGCTCCGCCGGGACGGGGACAGGCTGGGCTACAGCTCTCACTTCACCATTTACGACACTGACGACAGCCGCCGCATGATGAAGCAGGTGATGACAGACCTGGACATCAATGAGAAGGCTCTGGGCCACAAGGCCATTCTGGCGGAGATTGCCCGGGCCAAGGACAGCCTGGTCTCCCCGGAGGAGTTTGAGGACCAGGCCGGGGACGACTTCCGGCTGCGGCAGGTGGCCCGAGCCTACCGGGCCTATCAGCGGCGTTTGGCGGACGCGGACGCCATGGACTTTGACGACCTGCTGGTGAACACGGTGCGGCTGTTCCAGAAATGTCCCGATGTGCTGGAATATTATCAGGACCGCTTCCGCTATATCATGGTGGACGAGTATCAGGACACCAACCATGCCCAGTATGAGTTTGTGCGCCTGCTGGCGGAAAAATCCAACAATCTCTGCGTGGTGGGCGACGACGACCAGAGCATCTACAAGTTCCGGGGAGCCACCATTGAGAACATCATGAACTTTGAGCAGGACTTTGCCGGGGCCATGGTGGTGCGGCTGGAACAGAACTACCGCTCTACCCAAAACATTCTGGACGCGGCCAACGCGGTGATTGCCCACAACAAGGAGCGCAAGGGCAAAACCCTGTGGACCGCTGCCGGGGCCGGGGAGAAGCTGCGCCTGCACACTGCCGAGAACGAGCAGGACGAGGCCGAGCGGGTGGCCCGCACCATTCTGGACGGGGTTGCCAAGGGGCGGAAATTCTCCGACTACGCTGTGCTCTACCGGATGAACTCCCAGTCCTTGGCCTTTGAGAGAAACTTTGCCAAGTCCGGCATCCCCCACCGCATTATCGGCGGCACCCGCTTCTTTGACCGCAAGGAGGTGCGGGACATGATTGCCTACCTCAGCGTTATCAACAACCCTGGGGATGAGATCCGTCTGCGGCGGATCATCAACACCCCCCGGCGCAGCATTGGAGACAAAACCGCCGACACCGCCGCCATGATCGCCCAGCAGGTGGGCGAGAGCATGTTCCAGGTAATCGGCCACCCGGGGGACTTCCCCGCCATCAGCCGGGCGGCGGGCAAGCTGCTGCCCTTTGCCCAGATGATGCAGGCGCTTATGGACAAAAACGAGGAGGGCATGGCCCCCAGCGAGCTCTATGCCGAGCTTTTGGAGCAGACCGGGTACCTGATGTACCTGCGCACCGATGAGCCGGAGAAAGCGGAGGACCGCATCGAAAACGTGCAGGAGCTCTCCACCATGATACAGCGGTATGAGCAGGAGAACGGGGACGAGGCCAGCCTCTCGGGCTTTTTGGAGGAGGTCTCTCTGTTCACCGACATTGACAATTATGACGCGGAGGCCGACTCGGCGGTGCTGATGACCATTCACTCCGCCAAGGGCCTGGAATTTCCCGTGGTGTTCCTCCCTGGCTGGGAGGAGGGGGTCTTTCCCGGCAACGCGGTGCTGTACGACCCCAGCCAGGTGGAGGAGGAACGCCGCCTGGCCTATGTGGCCATCACCCGGGCCAGAGAGGAGCTGTATATCTTTAACGCGGAGAGCCGGATGATCTTCGGCTCTACCAACCGCAACCATCTCTCCCGGTTTGCCCAGGAGGTGCCCGAGGCGCTTACCGAGCGCAGCCGCTCCCGGGAGTACATGGGCCGCAGCGTCGCCATTACCCACGGGGACGGCCCCGTGTCCCCGGCCCGGCCCCAGCGGGGGGCCGCCTACCGCCCCGCCCCCCACAAGCCCGCCCCTACAGGCACCTACCGGCTGGGCGACACGGTGCAGCACAAAACCTTTGGCACAGGGCTTATTGTCAGCGCAACGCCCATGGCCAACGACACGCTGCTGGAAATTGCCTTTGACAAGGCGGGCACCAAAAAGCTTATGGCCAATTTTGCCCGGCTGACCAAGCTGTAAAGCCCCATGGAAGTCTGGACCATAGACGCTGTGCGGCCCCCCCCGCCCAGCTGAAAGCTGTGCCGGACATGTGCTATAGTAAACGCGCTTGAAAATCGGTCCATCCCGATTTTCAAGCAGAACGGTTCGGATACACCCGTGCCGCCCCGTTAACAATATCAAATCCTCGAGGAACGCCTGCGGGAGGCAACGGCCCCTCCAGGCCTGGGCGGAGCGGCTGAAAGGGGCGGAACGCCGGCTGCTGCGCTGGCCAGCCTGGAGAGCCTGGTCTGCGGCTGCCGCCCCCATTCAGGAGCTCCATGGCCAGACTGTTTGCCAGAAACTGCTATCAGGAGGCAAGCCATATGAAAATCTGCCTGACTGTGCCCGAACGCTTTGCCGCCCAGGCTGAGCTGCCCGCCCTGCTCCGGGAGCCCGCTGACCTGACCCTGTTCCCCGAGGGCTTTCTCCGGTCGCAGGAGGACCTGGACCTTGCCCTGCGGCTGACAGAGGAACGCCCGGGCACAGTGGTGGCCGGATACCGGGACGGGGACTGGGAGAAGGCCCTGGTCATAGAGAGGGGCCGGGTAGCGGACGAGTATACCAAGTGTATTCTGACCCCCCAGGAGCGGGACAAGGGCAAGCGGCCAGGGGGCCGGCTCCACTGTCTGAACAGCTCTCTGGGCAGGCTGGCCGTGCCGGTCTGTTATGAGCTCCATTTTCCCGAGGCCTGCCGGGTGATGGCTCTGGAAAGCCCGGTTCTGCTGCTGAACCCCATTGGCACAGGCATGTGGCACCGCCGTCAATATGACCAGTGGCGGGCGCTGGCCAGGGCTCGGGCCATTGAAAACCAAGTGCCGGTGCTGGGCTGCTGCCACTTCTGCGGGGAGCTCCCCCTGGCCTTTGCTTTTGACTGCCACGGGGAGCCTCTGTTGGAGGCAGAGGGAGAGCGCGGGGCTTTTGGTGTGGAGGTGGAGCTGCCCGAGTCCTGTCCCATTGACTATTTCGTGGACCGGAGGCCGGAGCTGTTCGGCCCCCTGGCCCGGTAAGGAGGCGTCATGATAACCAGAATAGAGGAAAAGGAGCGGAAGGAGCAAATCTGCCGGACGGTATTGGCCGCTTTGCCCGACTGGTTCGGCAGCCCGGAGAGCGTGGAGGAGTACGCCAGGACCTGCCGGGAGCTGCCCCTGTGGGCGGACAGGGAGGGTGGGACAACCCTGGGCTTTATCGCCTACCGGCCCACCAGCCCTTATGCCGGAGAGATTTATGTAATGGGCGTACAGCCCCAACGCCACCGCCGGGGGATCGGCCGGGAGCTGTTTCAGGCATTGTACGGCTATGCCCGGGACCAGGGAGCCCGATACCTCACGGTAAAAACCGTGGAGATGGGGCGTTATGAGGACTACGACCAGACCAACCGCTTCTACCAGGCTCTGGGCTTTGTGGAGCTGGAATGTCTGCCCACCCTGTGGGATGCGGCCAACCCCTGTCAGATTTATATCATGGATGTGAGATAAGATGAAAAAACTGCTGATCTATCTGAAGGAATACCGGAAGGAGTGCGTGCTGGGCCCCCTGTTCAAGCTGCTGGAGGCCAGCTTTGAGCTGCTGGTGCCCCTGGTAATGGCCTCGGTGATTGACACCGGCATTGCCCAAGGAGACCGGGACTATATCATCCGTATGTGCCTGGTGCTGGTGGGCCTGGGAGTAATCGGGCTGGCCTGTTCGCTGACAGCCCAGTTCTTCGCGGCCAAGGCCTCGGTGGGGTTTGCGGCCAAGGTGCGGGCCGCGCTGTACGGGCACATTCAAAGCCTCAGCTATGCCGACATGGACCGGGAGGGCTCCTCTACCCTGATTACCCGCATGACCAGCGATGTGAACCAGGTGCAGAACGGCATGAACCTGACCCTGCGGCTGCTGCTGCGGTCGCCATTTGTGGTGTTCGGGGCCATGGTCATGGCCTTTACCATTGACTGGAAGGCCGCGCTGATCTTTGTGGGGGTCATTCCCCTACTGTCAGTGGTGGTGTTCGGGGTCATGCTGTGGACCATGCCCCGCTATAAGCAGGTGCAGGCCCGGCTGGACAAGGTGCTGGGCCTCACCCGGGAGAATCTCACCGGGGTGAGGGTGGTGCGGGCCTTTGGCCGGGAGGAGTCGGAGACTGAAGGCTTCCGCCAGGAAAACGGCGCGCTGACCCAGCTGCAGGAGTTTGTGGGCAAGGTCTCGGCGCTGATGAATCCCGTGACCTATATCATCATCAACCTGGGGGCCGTGGTCCTGATCTGGGCTGGGGCTGTGCGGGTGGACGCGGGAATGATCACCCAGGGAGCCGTGGTGGCGCTGCTCAACTATATGTCCCAGATTCTGGTGGAGCTGGTGAAGCTGGCCAACCTGATCATCAACATCACCAAAGCCATGGCCTGTGCCAACCGCATCTCGGCGGTGCTGGACACAGAGCCCACCCTGCGCTCTCCGGACAAGGGCCGGGCAGGCAGCGGGGCCGGGGTGGTCTTTGAAAATGTGGAGCTCACCTATCAGGGGGCGGGCGCGCCCTCCCTCACGGGGCTGAGCTTTACCGTGGAGCCCGGAGAGACCGTGGGCATTATTGGCGGCACCGGCAGCGGCAAAACCTCCCTGGTGAACCTGATTCCCCGGTTTTATGACGCCACCGGCGGCCGGGTGACGGTGGGAGGCATAGACGTGCGGGACTGGCCCCTGGAGGAGCTGCGGGCCCGCATTGGCGTGGTGCCCCAAAAGGCGGCGTTGGTGACCGGCACCATCCGGGAGAACCTGCTTTGGGGCCGGGAGGGAGCCTCGGGCCAGGAGCTGTGGCAGGCGTTGGAGACAGCCCAGGCCAAGGATTTCGTCAAGCAAAAGCCCAAGGGGCTGGACGAACCCGTGGAGCAGGGGGGCCGGAATTTCTCCGGGGGCCAGCGTCAGCGGCTGACCATTGCCCGGGCCCTGGTACGCCGGCCGGAGCTGCTGATTCTGGACGACAGCGCCAGCGCCTTGGACCTGGCCACAGACGCCCGGCTGCGTCAGGCCATTGCCGGGCTGGACTATAAACCCACCGTGTTCATCGTGTCCCAGCGCACAGCCTCCATCCGCCACGCGGACAAGATCGTGGTGCTGGACGACGGCAGGGCCGTGGGGGTAGGCGCCCATGAGGAGCTGCTGGAAAGCTGCTGGGTCTACCGGGAAATTTATGAGTCCCAATTTCAAAAAAGCAAGGAGGGGGCTGTAGAATGAAGTCGAAAGCAAAAAAGGGCGCCCTGAAAAAGGTGCTGCGCTACATCCGCCGGTATTGGCTGCTGGTGGGGCTTTCGGTGGCGCTGGCGGCGGTATCTGTGGCGGCGGCGCTGTACATCCCCATTCTCACCGGCAATGCGGTGGACCTGATTGTGGGCCCGGGCAAGGTGGACTTTGAGGGCGTCTTCCGCATTCTGGTACAGATTGGGGGGATTATCGGCCTGGCCGCTCTGGCCCAGTGGGTGATGAGCGTCATCAACAACCGGGTGACCTACCGGGTTGTCAGGGACATCCGGGAGGAGGCCTTCCGGCATATTCAGGTCCTTCCGCTGAGCTATCTGGACGCCCACCCGGCAGGTGAGACTGTCAGCCGGGTAATTGCCGATGTAGACCAGTTTGCCGACGGCCTTCTGATGGGCTTTACCCAGCTGTTCACCGGGGTCATCACCATTCTGGGCACTCTGGGCTTTATGTTCTCGGTGAATGTGGGCATCACACTGGTAGTGCTGGTGGTAACGCCGGTTTCGCTGGTAGTGGCGGCGTTCATTGCCAAAAGCACCTACAGCATGTTCCGGCTTCAGTCTCAGGTGCGGGGCGAGCAGACCGCCTTTGTGGAGGAGACGGTAGGGGGCCAGAAGGTGGTGCAGGCCTTTGGCCAGGAGCGTCAGGCCCAGGAACGCTTCGGAGAGATCAACGAGCGGCTGCGCAAGTGCTCTCTGCGGGCCATCTTCTTCTCCTCCATCACCAACCCCTCCACCCGGTTCGTCAACTCTCTGGTGTACACCGGGGTGGGCATTGCCGGGGCCCTGGCCGTGGTGGGCGGAGGACTCACGGTGGGCCAGCTCACCTGCTTTTTGAGCTATGCCAACCAGTACACCAAGCCCTTCAACGAGATCTCCGGCGTGGTTACCGAGCTGCAAAATGCCCTGGCCTGCGCCGCCCGGGTGTTCGAGCTCATCGAGCAGCAGCCGCAAACCCCTGACGCGCCCCTGGACCTGGGCGAGGCCGGCGGCAGCGTGGAGATCGACGATGTGTTCTTCTCTTACCAGCCCGGCCAGAAGCTCATCGAGGGCTTTGGCCTGGGGGTGCGCCCCGGCCAGCGGGTGGCTTTGGTAGGGCCCACCGGCTGCGGCAAAACCACGGTCATCAACCTGCTCATGCGTTTTTATGACGTGGACGCCGGGGCCATCCGGGTGGACGGCAGAGACGTCCGGGATGTCACCCGGAAAAGCCTGCGCCGGAACTATGGCATGGTGCTGCAGGATACCTGGCTGAAAAACGGCACGGTGCGGGAGAACATTGCCTACAGCAAGCCCGACGCCAGCGACGCAGAGATTGAGGCAGCGGCCCGGGCAGCCCATGCCCACAGCTTCATCAAGCGTCTGCCCAAGGGGTATGACACGGTGATTGGCGAGGAGCTGGGGGGCCTGAGCCAGGGCCAGAAGCAGCTGCTGTGCATTGCCCGGGTGATGCTCTCTTTGCCCCCTATGCTCATTCTGGACGAGGCCACCTCCTCCATCGACACCCGCACCGAGGCCCGCATTCAGCGCGCCTTTGCCAAAATGATGCGGGGGCGCACCAGCTTCATTGTGGCCCACCGGCTGTCTACCATTCAAGACGCGGACATGATTCTGGTCATGCGGGACGGCCACATTGTAGAGCAGGGCAGCCACCAGCAGCTGCTGGACAAGGGCGGCTTCTACGCCGAGCTGTACAACAGCCAGTTCGCGGTGGTGTAAGACATGGTGATCACCTGTGTCTGCGCCTCCAACATTCTGCACAGCGGAGAGGACAGCGTGTCCCAACGGCTCTGCGCCATTGCTGCCAACCATTTGACCCAGGCGGGCGCTGTCTGCGAAATTGTCTGTCTTCACAGGCTGCGGCGGATGCTTTTATACCCTGCGCTGCTGCCGGGACAATGCTTTCAACGCGCTCTATGAAAGGCTCGTGCGCTCCGATGGTCTGCTGTTCGTTTCTCCCCATTACGCGCCCATTCCCGCCAGGCTGTGCATGCTGCTGGAAAAGATGGAGGAGATCGCCTTTCTCCACTGGTGGAAGGACAGCGGCTACCGGGCCGAGGCCTGGGGCATTCCGGCAGGGATCGTCTCTCACGGGGGCGGAGCCGGTTGGGCTTTGAAAAGCTATAAGGCCATGGTCAACGACACCATTGCCAATGCCACCATCCAGTGCCGGGTGGTCCCCTATCATAGTCCTTGGGACACAGGCCTTGCTCTGCCGGTGAGCCGGGTGGAGGAAGGGGCGGGCATCTTCCCCATACAGAGGTATGACCGGGAGGGCATCACCCTGCTGACTGGTTACGCAGATATGCTTCTGCAAGCAGCCAGGGCAGGACGGTCAAAATAGAGAAAAAGCCGCGGGGCGTTTCCGCGGCTTTTTTGCCGCTCACCAAAACCCGCCTTTCCCCATAGTATGGAGTACCCCCCTGTCAGGACGGGGCAAGCCCCCAAGGGGGAAGAAGGGAGTGCAGGTTTCATGATTGGTTTCGGGATCATCGGCGGCGACCGCCGCCAGCTGTATCTGGCCCGCTCGCTGGCCGAGGACGGGCATCTGGTCCTGGTAAATGGAATGGAGCGGGCCCAGGACACAGCGGGGCTGAAAATGGCCCAGCTGCCCGACCTGGCGGAGCGCTGCGAGGTGATCCTTCTGCCTCTGCCCGTCACCCGGGAGGGCGCGGCCCTGAACGCTCCCTTTGCCGGCCGGGCCATTCCCCTTGACCGGCTGGAAACAGCGTTGGCAGGGCACCGGGTGTTTGGCGGCATGCTGGGCGCGCTGGGGGAGGGCTCTCCCTTCTGGCAGAGCTGCCGGGACTACTACGCCCAGGAGGAGCTGCTCACCGGCAATGCCTGGCTCACCGCCGAGGGCGCGGTGGCTCTGGCTGTCACCCAATACCCCGGCACCTTAGGGGGGGCCAGCTGCCTGGTGGCGGGGTATGGGCGCATCGGCAAGGCCCTGTGTCCTATGCTTCGGGGCATGGGGGCCCAGGTGTTCTGTGCCGCCCGGCGGCCTGAGGCGTTGGCGGCAGTTCGGGCGTTGGGCTGCGTGCCCCTGGGGTATGACCAGCTTCAGCGTCCCTTCGACCTGATCTTCAACACCGTGCCTGTGCCGGTGCTGGGCAGCGCGGTTCTGGTCCGTCAAAAACAGGATACGCTGCTGATGGAGCTGGCCTCCGCCCCCGGAGGCTTTGACCGGGCAGCGGCGGAGCGGCTGGGGCTGAGCATTCTGGACGCCCCCTCGCTGCCAGGAAGGACCTCGCCCAAGGCGGCGGGAGAGCTGATTAAAACGACCATTTATCATATGCTGGAGGCTGACCAGGCGGGAAAACCGCTGAGCCGGCCTTGAAAAACACGAGGAAAGGAGATGGTCAGAATGCAGACCCTGGGTTTCGCCATGTGCGGGTCCTTCTGCACTCTGGACCGGGCCATGGAGCAAATGACTGCCCTCAGCAGCCAATATGCCCTGCTTCCGGTCATGTCCCAGAACGTATATGAGACAGACACCCGCTTTGGCAGGGCGGTAGACTGGATTGCCCGGGCCGGGGACACTGCCGGCAGACCGGTGCTGCACACGATTGTAGAGGCCGAGCCCATTGGCCCCAAGCGCCTGGTAGACGCCATGGTGGTGTGCCCCTGCACAGGCAACACTCTTTCAAAAATTGCCCTGGGCATTACCGACACCCCGGTGACTATGGCGGTAAAGTCCGCCTTGCGGGTAGGCCTGCCGGTGGTGCTGTGCCTTGCCAGCAACGACGCTCTTGGGGCCTCCGGCCAGAACGCCGCACGGCTGATGAACACCAAAAACGTCTATTTCGTCCCCCTGGGGCAGGACGACCCGGAGAAGAAGCCCTTCTCCCTGGTGGCAGACTTTTCCCTTTTGCAGGAGACAGTGGCCGCAGCCCTGGAAGGGCGGCAGCTGCAGCCCATTTACCGCTGAACCATGAGGGAGCGAAAAAAAAAGACCCAGCCAAACCGGCCGGGTCTTTTTGGGTTTATTCGTTTAAAGAGAGCCCCTGCTCCCGGCACCGTTTCAGCGCCAGCTGGTGCCCCTGCCGCGCCGCCTGCAAATACCAGCGGCGGGCCTGTTCCATGTCAGGGGCTGTGCACTCTCCCTTTTCGTAGAACTCCGCCAGATTATACTGGCCGTCCCAGTCGCCATGCTCCGCCGCCCGCCGGGTCCAGTAAAAGGCCTTGTCCGGGTCCTTTTCCACACCCAGCCCTTCCCAGTAAAAGTACCCTGCCTGGCATTCCGCCAGGGGATACCCTTGCTCCGCCAAGGGGAGAAAGCCCTCCAGGCATTTGTCATACCTTCCTGCCTCCCAATAGGTCTCAATCAGGGCATTGCAGATATCCAGCTCCGGGCAGGGCTTATAGTAGCTGCTTGCCATAATATCACCTCACGCGTTTTGATATTCCTCAATCATCCGCTTGGCAAGCCTGGCGTCCACAGTGGCAAAGCCCTCCGGGTCCGTGTAGTCCAGGGTGCGCAGCACCTCCTGAGACTGCTTGTACACCTCCACCCGGGTAGAGTGGTACACAGGCTCCAGCTGCCGGGGCACAAAAATGGCAAAGTCCATTTTCTCCCCCTCGGCCTTGCTGAAATAGGCGTGCAGCCGGGCATTGCCATAGCTGCGCCGGATGATGGTGCAAAGGGCGTTTTTCATCAGCTCCACCGCCAGGTCGTCCAGGCCGCTGTCAAAAATCAGAATCTTCTCCTTGAGCTCAGCCAGGTTCTTCACCCGGCGGCGGACATAGCCCTTCAGGGGCTCGGTCGCCTCTACCGCGCTGCCGGCCCCCCCAGGCGTAACGCACACCACATACCCTGCCTGATTGTCCAGGTACACAAAGGGGTAGGCCATGGCCGCAAAATAGCTGCACCGCTGGCAGCGCCAGTCAAACAGGGTCTCGTCCAGAATGCTCTGCTTGAGCTCTGGGTTCTGCTGGGCGTTGACACTGGTGTACAGCCGGTATTTCTGCGTCTCCCCGCACTGCGGGCAGACAATGTCCTTTATAATCTCCGTTGACATTCCCCATTTCCTCCCAGACGATTATTCAAAGGGCAGGCCGTCATTCTCGTCGAGTTCCGCCGCAGGCGGAATCTCGGGTTCTGCCGCAGGCGGAATCTCGGGTTCTGCCGCAGGCGGAATCTCGGGTTCTGCCGCAGGCGGAATCTCGGGTTCCGCTGCGGACGGAGCCGCCCCCTCCCCTACAGGCCCATCCGACCGGGCCTCTTCCTGGGGCATAGGGTCCTGGTCAAAGCTCTCCACATCCGAAAGGTCGATCTCCTCGCTGTCCGGGTCCTCAGGGTTGTACTCCGCGTCTTCCTCCCGGGTGACGGTAATTTCTACCGGCCCCTTGTCAAAATGGAACAGGGCGCTCTTCTTCCGGGGCTTTACCGTGGCGGTGACAAACACAGCGGTAGGCCCGTCCGCCCCGCTGATGACAGCCACAGAGCTGGCCTCATGCTGCTGTTGCATCAGCTGTTCCAGGTCCTCCAGGGCCCTGTCCCTCTGGGCCTGAAGCTGGTCCAGACGCAGGCAATGGGCCTCGGCCACTGGGTTGTCCGGGCCCCGCAGGACATTGTAATAGTACCGGCCCAGGGCCAGATATTCCTTTTCCGCAGCCTTCTCCTGGCAGCGAATGGCAGTGCGCAGCCGGTTGGCCGCAGCCAGACGCCGGTTTTTCTCCTTCAGCTGTGTTGCGGCCAGACGGACATTGGCCCGGGCCGTCAGGCTGATTTCCTTCCAATTTGCCATAATGCTGACCTCCTGCTGTTGATTCCGTATCCTTATCTAGGGCTTGTTTGAAAAATCGAAAACGCCGTCTTTTTACCCAGAAGCAGTCATCTTCTGCGTCGAAAATCCTCGTAATACGCAAGTATTGGCGTAGTTAGCGTAGCTAACTACAGCGGTTCTTCTCCTTGAAGCTGACCGCTTCTGGTCAAAATTCCGTCATTTCCTCTATTTTCAAACAAGCCCTA
>CAJUNQ010000106.1 GCA_910587835.1 uncultured Oscillospiraceae bacterium
CGACACGGTTACTTTGGAGATTATCAGGGCGAGCGAGGTCACGCCCAGGGAGGTGAAATGGCTGTGGTATCCCTATATCCCATTCGGGAAGATAACCCTGCTCCAAGGCGATCCGGGCGATGGCAAGAGCAAATTCATGCTTGCGCTGTCTGCCCTGCTGACCGATGGGAAGCCCCTGCCTTTCCAAGAGGTAGAGGAAGCAAGCGAACCCATGACGGTGATTTACCAGACCACGGAGGATGATGCAGACGATACGGTTGTGCCGAGGTTTATCGCTTCCGGCGGCAATCGTGATAATCTTATCTTCATCAAGGAGAATGAAAAGCACCTGACCTTTGGAGATGACCGGCTGCGACAGGCAATCGAACGGTACAATGTCAGGCTGCTCATTCTTGACCCGTTGAGTTCGTATATCGGGGAAGATTGTTCCATGAACGACGCCAACAAAACGAGAACGGAACTGAACCACCTTATCAAAATCGGACAGGAAACGGGCTGTGCAATCGTTGTTGTGGCGCACATGAACAAGAACAGGGATACCTCCCCGCTGTACCGAACCAACGGCTCAATCGACATTGCCGCCGCCGCAAGAAGTATTCTGGCGGTGGCGAGGACGCAGAACAAGGAGAACCTTTCGGAGCGGTATATGGTGCAGGTGAAGTCCAATCTCGCCCCGACCGGCAACGCCATTGTCTTTGAAGTGACCGACAAGGGCGTAAACTTCCAGGACGAAATTGAACTGACAGCGGACGAAGCCTTTTCCCTTTTTGCCCCAAAGCTGGGCAGGCCGAGCGAAAAGGTAGACGGCGCTGTTGCGTTTCTGAAAGAGCTTCTTTCAGACGGCAGGCCGCAGCTTGCTGCCGAGTGCGAAGTAAAACTTGAAGCCGCAGGCTTCAAGAAATCGACCATCAAAAAGGCCAAGAAGAAAGCCGGCGTTCACTCGGTGAAGGAGGGCTTTCTTTGGTACTGGGCTTTGACGATGGGCGAAAAACCGAAAGAGGAACGGCAGGCAGTCACGGCGGATGACGGCCTGCCGTTTTGAATTGAGGTTTTAAGGGAGGTCAAGGGGGGAAAGCCCTTGCCCACGACATCTTTGCGGCGAAGCCGAAAGTGTCATAGTGGGTTACACACATTCGCAGAATGTTGTGTAACGGCGCTCCCCCGCCACCTCTCGGAAAGGAGGAACCGATGGCAAAAGAACCAAGGCCCGATATGAGCTGCGCCCGTGTGAAGCAGTACAAGTCCTCCGACATTGGGGCGGCTGAACGGCACAATGAGAGGAAGAACGAAAGCTACGACAACATCAATGTCGTGCCGGAGCGGATACCCCTCAATGTCCATTTCTGTGACCCCGGCGGGAAGTCCTATATGGAAATTCTGCGGGAGATGGAAGCGGATGGGGCAATCAGCCTGCGGGGGCTTCGGCAGGACGCTACCCTTTTTGACGAGATTATCATTGATGTGAACACGATGTACTTTGAGCGGAACGGCGGCTATGACTACGCCAGGGAGTTCTACGCCGAGGCGGTGCGCTTTCTGGAAGATAAGTTCGGAAGCGAGAATGTCATCTCCGCCGTCATGCACGCCGATGAAATCAACCGGGCGGCAAGTGACGAGTTGGGAAAGGATGTGTACCACTACCATCTTCACGCCGTTGTCCTGCCTGTGGTTGAGAAAGAAATCCTGTGGAGCAAGCGGTGTAAAGACCCCGCCCTGCGTGGGACGGTGAAAGAGGTTATCCATCAGATCAGCCACTCCAAGAAGTGGGCTTCAGATATTCCCCTCACCGATGAATACGGTAGGGCAATCCTGCGGAAGAACGGCAAGCCGAAGTACCGGGCGTCATACAGCGTCCTGCAAGATGAATTGTTCGAGCATATGCAGGAGCATGGCTTTACCGACTTCCAGCGTGGCGAGCGTGGCAGCACTTCCGAAAATCTGAGTTCGCTCCAATATCAGATTAAAAAAGATACCAAACGGCTCTCCAATCTTCAAGAGAAGATTGCAAGGGAGCAGACCAAGTACCAGGCGGCCCACGAGGTCAGCATGACCCTCAGCGACATTGACAGCATGGGTCAAAAGACCATCACGGGAAAGGTCGCTATCAGCAAAGAGGACTACTCCCAGCTTACCTCGCTGGCAAAGGAGGGCATTACCAGCCGGAACGAGATTCACAATCTGAAAGAGAACGCCCGCTATTACCGCCAGCAGTATTCCAGGGCTTCATCGGCGTTGCAGAAAGCGCAGGAACGGTATGACGCTCTGAAAGAGAAATGCCAGCCGTTTCTGGACGCTATGGAGCATTTTCCCGATGTTGTGCGGGTGTTTGTCAGCAAGGTCAGGGAGTTGTTCAGCGTCAAGGAAGCGCAGGAGCGGAGAGAAAAGGAGGAAGCGGAGCGCAGGCGGCAGGCCGAGCGTGAAGCGAGAAAACAGAAGAACAGGAGCAAGGGTTGGGAGAGATAGCCGCTTCGACTACACTCCCGACTTTTTGACTTCTTCACCTGTTCTAAACTGAACGCCCAGGCGTCGAAACCGGGCTTTCGCTGTCGGAAGCCCACGATTTTTGAAAAGGAGCACTATGGAAAATCAATATTCTATCCGTATAGGAAACACCAATTTTATTGTCAGTGTGAAGCAGTCCGAAACGGCGAAAAAGCCCATGGATACAGCGTTTCGTGGCCTTTGTGTCCATGAAGTTTTAGGCGATTGCTTTGCTTCTGACAAGTTCAATTTAGAGGAAATCAAAAAATCCTCTTGACAAACCGTCCCCGGAGGGGACGGGCTACCGGGCGCGGACGAGGTTTGCTAAGTTCTTCAACCTCCCGGAGCTGATGAGTATGTTCAAGGAGGTCGCTGACATCAAGACCGCCGACCAGCTCCACCTCCCTGTGCCGGAGGCAAAGTTTGAGACCGTGGTGGTGCAGCCCTCGGAGATACAGAAGGAGATGGTGGCCGACCTGTCCGAACGGGCCGCTGCCGTCCACGGGGGCAGCGTGGACCCCTCGGTCGATAATATGCTCAAGATCACCTCGGACGGGCGCAAGATCGGCCTCGACCAGCGGCTGATGAACCCGCTCCTGCCCGATGACCCCAACAGCAAGCTGAACGCCTGCGTCCAGAATGTCCTCCGTATCTGGGAGGAGGGCCAGGCGGACAAGCTGACCCAGTTATTGTTCTGCGACCTCTCCACGCCCAAGGGGGACGGGACGTTCAATGTCTATGAGGACATCCGGGACAAGCTGGTGGCGGCTGGTGTCCCCCGTGAGGAGATCGCTTTTATCCACGACGCCGACACCGAGGCGAAGAAGAAGGAGCTGTTCGGCAAGGTGCGGACCGGCGAGGTGCGCGTCCTGCTCGGCTCCACCCAGAAGATGGGCGCCGGGACCAATGTGCAGGACCGCCTTGTGGCCGTCCACCACCTGGATGTGGGCTGGCGTCCCGCCGACATGACCCAGCGCAACGGGCGCATCATCCGGCAGGGCAAGGACGGGACACGATATGAGGCTTCTGAAACTCCCTTTGAAACTGCTGGCGCTCCCCCTGATGCTGGCTCTCTACACGTTCCACATCATCGGCAAACTGGCGTCTAACCTCTCCGCCTATGTTGTCGGGCTGTTCATGCTGGTGATCCTGGCCTGCGGCATCTATCAGGTGTGCGTCCGAGAATGGCTGAATGTGGCAATCCTGTTCGGCGTGGAGGCGGTCTGCGTGGCGCTCCAGTTCTCCGCCATGCTCCTGGTGGAGCTGGCCGGCGAGTGGGCCGGTAGCCTGGGTACTTTCCTTCACTCATAAATCTTTGAAAGGATGTGCGAAGATGGATTTCCCGAAGAACGAGACGAAGGTTCTGCTTGACTGGATGCGGGAGCAGATGTACGGCGATACCGTGACTGAGTGGACCTATGGGAACGAGCATGACCGTATGAGTGAGGCGGCGGATTTTCTGAGCGGTCTGCCTTGGCGGGAGGGCGATAATACGGAAATGTAGTTTCGCAGTTTACTTGCTTTCAAACTTAGTTATTGCTGATAACTTCTATGTTAAGTATTATTTTCTGATACTCCTACTACATCTATATGTTTAGGCTCCCAATATGAATCAAAATATCTAACTGCCCACATATACATAAAAGAGCCTGATTTATATTTGTAAATAGGACTTTTATCAGAAAAATCTTTGGTATATGGTTGAAAGTAAGCAACATAATCTGTAATAGTTATTCTTCCAACAGCCAATGCATGATATTCTCTTAGCATAATCTTTGAACTTTTCTTACATAGCGATAATATATATTCTACACTTGCTGATACTTGCTTACGAAAGGACTCATGAGGCGCAATTTTATCGAGAGCAGTTTCAATCCAATCTATATCATAATCATTTTTCACATCGGGCAACAGAATTTTTATTTCAATATTTTGTTTTTCCAAAATAGTTCGATATGGTTCTTCAAATAAAAAACGCCCCCTTCCAGCAAACATATGAATAAATTTTGCTTTAATAAGTTCTTCTTTTAAGTCATTAAGGTATTCATCATCTGTATCATTAGAGAATATATTGTATGTTCCCATATCAAATACACTTATCAACCATCGCTTGACTAATGAACCCAATTTTTTTCTGAAAAAGAACGCAAAAATCGCTGCAATTATAGTTGCTAATAGAGAAGCTACTATAGAACTAATAAATTCATTCATTATTCATCCTTCTTTCTGTAAAAAGCAATCTATATAGCTTTATTACACAAATAATCACCAATTCTCATTTTGCCGAGATGATGATACCACATCCAGCTATACATATCAAGATACAAACGATGAACTGTTACACTCAGTATAAGGCTTATTTACAGCGTAGACAGCCCCATAATAGACTATGCAAGAAGGAGAGCAACTGCTGCTCCTTCTTTTTTTGCCCTTTCTACATACCGGGAAAGGGGGCATGACAATGAATTTATTTGAAGCGGTCAAGGACGCCGTACCAACGATAGCGGCGGCGGAGCATTACGGAATCGAGGTCAAGCGCAACGGCATGGCCTGCTGTCCGTTCCATGATGACCGAACGCCCAGCATGAAGGTGGATAAGCGGTTTCACTGCTTCGGCTGTCAGGAGGACGGGGATGTGATCGACTTTGTGGGCAAGCTGTTCGACCTCTCCCCCAAGAGAGCCGCCGAGAAGCTGGCGGAGGATTTCGGAGTGCGGTATGAGGGTCTGCAAACATGGCAGCCCCAGAAAAGGCCGTCTGTCATTTCCAAACTGGCGGCGGCACAGGAGTACCGCAAAAAGGAGAACCGCTGTTACCGTGTACTGTGCGAGTACCTCCATCTGCTCCGTGACTGGAAGGAGCGGTATGCGCCGCAGCCGGAGGACGAGGACTGGCATCCTCTGTTCTGCGAAGCCTTGCAGAAGGTGGACTATGTGGAGTATCTGCTGGACGAGCTGATATGTGGCCTACCGCAAGGCAGGGTACAGCAAAAAATTCCTTGAGGGGCATCGGGAGGCCATCACGCTGCACAAGGCGGCAAAGGAGGCTTTTGAACAACTCGGCTTGAAAAAACTCCCCCGTGTCAAGGAGTTGAACGCCGAGTATGCCCAGCTTCTGGAACAGAAACGGGCGGCTTATCCAGCGTACCGAAAGGCAAGGACGGAGATGCAGGAGTACCTTGTGGCGCAGAAAGTGGCGGCTGTCCTTCTGGAAAAGGAGAAGGAACAGGCGGCTATGGAGGAGCGGCGCAAGGAGGAACAGCGGACAGATCAGCACAGATGATCTTGGCGGGGCTGGCTTACAGGGATGTAGGCCAGCCCCGTCTTTTTCTTTTTCCCGGAAACACCGAGGCGGTCGTTTCCGTCTCCACGCGGGGCGCAAGCCCCGCCTGTCCCTGGGTCGCAGGGACAACAGCGTTCGGGAACCGAACGCGCAGCTAGCCCCGGCCACGGGGCTGTTCAAGGGGTTTGGGGTGCTACCCCAACAAGCAGAGAAACAGACATCCGGCGGCAACGCTGGATGTCTGTTTCGTGCATTTGTATATACAAATGCCCTGCTTGCTACAATGGTGATACCCCCAAAAACGGGGGAGATGACCGTCCTATGCAGCGGTTCACACCTAAGCTACAATGGGAGGGAACCGGACTGA
>CAJUNQ010000107.1 GCA_910587835.1 uncultured Oscillospiraceae bacterium
ACGTTTCAGCTTCGTGGTAGGGGTTTGCGCCCTGCACCAACGCAAAAGGCGGATTAAAAAAACGTTTCAGCTTCGTGGTGGGGGTTCGCGCCCTGTACCAACATGAAAGGCGGATTAAAAAATGGAACAATATAATGTGACGGGTATGACCTGTGCTGCTTGTAGCGCCCGGGTGGAAAAGGCGGTGTCTAAGCTGCCTGGGGTCACCGGGTGCTCGGTGAGCCTGCTCACCAACTCCATGGGGGTGGAGGGCTCTGCCGCCCCTGCCGACATCGTGGCCGCTGTGGAGGCCGCCGGATATGGGGCCGCGCCCAAGTCCGCCAGCCAGGCCGCTGCTCCCGCCCCCTCTCCCTCAGAGCTGGAGGATACGGAGTCCCCCCGGCTGAAAAAACGCCTGCTCTGGTCCCTGGGCTTTTTGCTGGCGCTCATGTACTTCTCCATGGGCCACATGATGTGGGGCTGGCCTGTGCCTGACTTCCTGGCCCATAACCACATCGCCATGGGGTTGATTCAGCTGCTGCTGACAGCGGTCATTATGGTGGTCAACCAACGCTTCTTTGTCAGCGGCTTCAAAAGCCTCTGGCACCGGGCCCCTAATATGGACACTCTGGTGGCGCTGGGCGCCGCAGCCGCTTTTGTCTACAGCGCCTACGCCCTGTTCGCCATGACAGACGCCCAGCTGCGGGGAGACACCGCCGCTGTGATGGACTTCATGATGGAGCTGTATTTTGAGTCGGCCGGCATGATTCTGACCCTGATCACCCTGGGCAAAATGCTGGAAGCCCGCTCCAAGGGCCGCACTACCAACGCTCTGCGCAGTCTGATGGACCTGGCCCCCAAAACCGCCACCCTGCTCCGGGAGGGCCAGGAGGTCTCTGTGCCCGTAGAGCAGGTAGTCCCTGGGGACATTTTCACCCTGCGGCCTGGGGAGAGCGTTCCTGTCGACGGGGTGATTTTAGAGGGGGCCAGCGCATTGGACGAGAGCGCCCTTACCGGCGAGAGCGTGCCTGTGGATAAGGGACCCGGCGATCTGGTCTCGGCGGCGACCCTGAACCGTTCGGGCTACCTGCAATGCCGGGCCAGCCGGGTGGGGCAGGACACCACCCTCTCCCAGATCATTAAAATGGTCAGCGACGCGGCAGCTACCAAGGCCCCCATTGCCAAGGTGGCTGATAAGGTCTCGGGAGTCTTCGTGCCTGTGGTCATTCTCATTGCCCTGGTGACAGCGGCGGTGTGGCTGCTGCTGGGCCAAAGCGCAGGCTTTGCCCTGGCAAGAGGCATCTCAGTGCTGGTGATCAGCTGCCCTTGCGCCCTGGGACTGGCCACGCCTGTGGCTATTATGGTGGGCAGCGGCCTGGGAGCCAAAAACGGCATTCTCTTCAAGACGGCCCTTTCTTTGGAAGCCGCTGGCCGCACCGAGATCGTAGCCCTGGACAAAACAGGCACCATCACCAGCGGCCAGCCCAAGGTGACTGATATCTACCCCAACGCCGGACTGGGAGAGGAGGAACTGCTGGCTCTGGCCGCTGCTTTGGAGTCCCCCTCAGAGCACCCCCTTGCCGCCGCCATTGTGGAGGAGGCCGGAAACCGGGGATTGTCTGTCCCCCAGGTGCAGGATTTCGCTGCGATTCACGGCAGAGGCGTTCGGGGACAGGTGGAGGAAAGCATCCTTTTAGGCGGAAACCGGCAGATGCTGGAAGAAGCCGGGATCGACCCCTCCCCCCTGCTCTCCCGGGCCGAATCCTTGGCCGGAGAGGGTAAGACCCCTATGTTCTTTGCCGACCAGGCCGGAAAGCTGCTGGGCCTTATTGCCGTAGCGGACACAGTGAAGGAGGACAGTCCGGGGGCCATCCGGGAGCTGCAGGGCATGGGCCTGCGGGTGGTAATGCTCACCGGCGACAACGAGCGCACCGCCAGGGCCATCGGTAAAACGGCAGGGGTCGACGAGGTCATTGCCGGGGTGCTGCCCGACGGCAAGGAGAGCGTCGTCCGCCAGCTGAAGGAGCAGGGCCGGGTGGCTATGGTGGGCGACGGCATTAACGACGCTCCGGCCCTCACCCGGGCAGACACCGGTATTGCCATTGGCGCGGGCACCGACGTGGCCATTGACGCGGCAGACATCGTGCTTATGCACAGCCGCCTGTCCGACGTGCCCGCCGCCATCCGGCTCAGCCGGGCCACCCTGCGGAACATTCACCAGAACCTGTTCTGGGCGTTCTTCTACAACACCATTGGCATTCCCCTGGCGGCGGGGCTGTTCATCCCCCTGGGGCTGACCCTGAACCCCATGTTCGGGGCAGCGGCCATGAGCCTTTCCAGCTTCTGCGTGGTGAGCAACGCCCTGCGGCTAAACCTGTTCCGTCTGCGGGACCCCCGGCACGACCATAAGCGCAGAAGCAAACACAGTCAACACAACACAAAGGAGGAAACTGTTATGACAAAAACCCTGAAAATTGAAGGCATGATGTGCGGCCACTGCGAGGCCCGGGTAAAAAAGGCCCTTGAGGCCCTCCCCCAGGTGGAGAGCGCCCAGGTGAGCCATGAGAGCGGCACAGCGGTGGTCGCCCTCAGCGGCGAAATTGCCGGCAGCGAGCTGAAGGCCGCTGTAGAGGCTCAGGACTACACCGTGACTGCGGTGGAATAAGCAAAAAGCCAAAAGCTCCCCGGGGACTCTCTCAAGAGCCCTTCCGGGGAGCTTTTTCTTGCAGTTACTTGCTTGCCACCCCTCCAATCCGACAGCGGAAGGGAGATGGAGCATTTGGAGTACATTGTTACTTCTATTCTGTCCGTTGCAGCAGGTGTCGCTACTTATTACATCTGCAAGTGGATTGATAAGAAGCTCGGAGGCAAGTAAGCAATAAAGTATCCCCGGAGACGAACCCTCTCCGGGGATACTCTTTTGGTGGAGCATAGGAACATTGTTACTTCGAGTGTATTATACCATAGCCGCTGAAAAAATGCAAGCAAAACTTTCCCCGGAGAGGCTCCTCTTCGGGGAAAGTTTTTGGCGGGGCACAGGAGCATAGCCGCTTCCCGCGCATGACGCCATAGCTGTTCAGAAATGGCAAGGGTCAAAGCCCCCCGAAAGCCCAAAGGCTCCCGGGGCAGGTCAGCCAGGCAGGGAGGCCGCCTCAGAATGCCGGCCGGAACACCCAGAGGCTCCTCTCAACGCCCGCAGCCGCAGCCCCCATCCGGCTGGTCTCCGGCACGGGGCGGGAAGAACTCATTGAGCGGGAAGTCGATGCGCCGGAACAGCTCGCAAGGGTTGTCGGAGGAGGTAACGCACTCCTTCTCCGGCACGCAGAAATCGTAGGCGGGAATCAACATCTGCACGCTGCGCACAATCTGCACAATGGTGAACAGGCCAATGGTCACATAGACATTGTTGCGCTGGGGCGAGGGGTCCAGCTCGCCCCCATAACGCTGGCAGATACAGTCTGGAATGCGGCAGTAGGGCTCGCTGCGGCAGGGCCCGCCGCACAGCTTGGCGGAAAGAGCCACCGGCTCCGCCACCTGCACCGTGGCCTTGGGCAGCGCCCGCTCTCCCCCGGAAAGGTCCGGCTCCTCTGGGCACTGGCCAGAGGAGAACAGCTTCACGCTGCCCTCGCTGCCATAGAGCACCACCTTTTTGTTGAACACCGACACGCCGCTCACCGGCACCGGGCAGGCGGCGGGCCCGCCGAACAGCTCCACTGTCACGTCAAAGAAGAATGTCATGTCCACCGAATAAAAGCCCTTGTTAAACGGAATGGGCTGCAGGTCAATGTAAACGGTGATCACGCTCACATCCTTCATGCGCACATTGGTGGCCCCGTCAATCATGGGCTGCCGCGCGGCGGGGAACAGCACGCGGATGTCCTCAACACAGTCCTTGTCGCTGCAGGAGTCGTATATCCTCATGGCGTCAATGCAGACTGTCTCGTTGAAGCAATCCCGGCTGGCGGGCATACCTTCGTTTTCCGGCATACTATCTCCTCCTTTGGGGTTCTTATTCCATACTATGAAGGGGGAGAAAATGTGTGAGGGCCCGGCGCGGGGTTCAGTTCCCGTCTTCCAGGCCGAATTTCAGCAGTTGATAGGGCTCAACCTCCAATACTGTAGCTATATCAAACAGCAGCGTCAGCGAAAGACCTCTGTCCATATTGGGCGCTTCAATAGCTCCCATATGCTGTCGACTGATCCCTACGGCTTCCGCAAGCTGCTCCTGGGTTATATTCTTCCTGCGGCGGTAATAGCTGATGGCAAAACTCAGGTCCCGCATCCGCTCCCAGCTATTCCGATATTTTGACATGCAATCACCTCAGTAACAGTTTACCCATGAGATGAAAAATTCTAAACGACATTTCACACGACTCTTGACGTGTCACAAACGTTAATGTATAATAAACACACAACAAAAATCGTGAGGTGTACAATATGACGGATTTCTCCAAAGCCCTGGGAAGTATGCTGCGCAACCTGCGTCTGGCCAGAGGTTTCTCTCAGCTCTCTGTGGCCGCCCAGCTGAACGTCACCCGCTCAACCTATGCTGTTTACGAGGCTGGCCGCTCTCTGCCCGACGTGGAACAGCTGAGGACCCTGGCCGAGCTCTTTGCCATCTCCCCCGCCGCCTTTTTCTACCCGGAAAAGCACGTCCCCATCCCCATCACCCGCCAGCGGGTCAGCAACGGGCCCGCAAACCCGGTTTAAATTTCTTCGCCTGCAAAGCGCAGAAAGTTCTATATGGAACTTGACAAATCTAGTTCTATATGGTACTATCTGTTGGAAGGGAGGTCAGACCCATCGAAACAAGAACAGGCTTCCTCATCTCACAAATCAAGCAGGTGCAGGGGCGGGTGTTTCAAAGGCTGCTGGCCGCCAGCGGCGTCGAGGCCTTCAACGGCCCCCAGGGGCGCATTCTCTATGTGCTCTGGCAAGAGGACGGGGTGCCCATTGCCCGGCTGGTCCAAAAAACCGGCCTGGCAAAAAACACCCTCACCGCCATGCTGGCCCGCATGGCGGACAGCGGCCTGGTTGTCCGCCGCCCTGCCCAGGTAGACCGGCGGCAGGTGCTCATCCACCTGACAGACGCGGCCCGGGACCTGGAAGGGCCCTATGAGCGGGTGTCCCAGCAAATGAACCGGCTGTTTTATCAGGGCATGGCCCAAGAGGACGCCGCCCGGCTGGACAGTCTGCTGGACCAAGTGCTGGCTAACCTGGAAAACTGTGAGAAAGAGCTGAAAAAACCAAAGGCGAAGAAAAAATCGGAAGGAGAATGACCATGGCAAAAATCAAAGGCGAGCTCGGCAACGACTTCTGCCCCCAAGCCTTTTACCTGTACGGCAACTATGAAGAGGACGGTACACCTCACTTCGGCCTCTTCTGCTGGTTCGGCTGGTGCTGGCTGGGAGAGGACGAGGGCCGGCTGGGGGCTATGGCCTGCATCGGCGAGGAGAAAATGACCAAGGACCTGATTCGCAAAACCGGCATGTTCTCTGCCAACCTGGTGAACGAGGCCCTTCTCCCCCTGGCAGACTATTACGGCAACACCTCCGGCCGGGAAAACCCGGATAAAATGCGGCGTCTGCCCACTGTGGAGGAGGGGCAGGCGCTGCATGTGCCCACCATTGCCGAGAGTCCGGTGAGCCTGGAGCTGAAGGTTGTAAAGGAAGAGAACTTGTCAAAAGGCCGGCTTTCTACGGCAGAGCAGGGCCACAGCACCCTATTCCTGTGCGAGGTGGTAAACGTGACCATCGACCAGCGGCTCACCGACAAGTCGATAGACTTTACAGAGCGTCTGAGGCTGGCTGCGCCGGTCATCTCCACCGGCGAGTGCCACTACTCCAACCTGTTCGGGCAAACATTGGGGCTGTGGGGACAAATGGACGGGCAGAAATGACCCCTTGTTTCCCCTTGACGCCTCCCCGGGCCAGTGGTATCATAGACATAGTGCGTTTACTATACCACCCCACCAACCACAACGGAGGCGATCCAATGAGCAGAATCTACACATCCGCTGAACAGCTGATCGGCCGCACGCCCCTTTTGGAGCTGTGCCGTTTGGAAAAGAAACTGGGCTTAACCGCCCGCCTCATGGCGAAAATCGAGAGCCTCAACCCCGCGGGCAGCGTGAAAGACCGGGTAGCCAAGGCCATGCTGGATGACGGCGAGCGCCGGGGGCTGCTGGGGCCGGGCTCCGTCATCATCGAGCCCACCTCGGGCAACACCGGCATCGGCCTTTGCAGCGTAGGAGCCGCCCGGGGCTACCGGGTCATCATCGTCATGCCAGACACCATGAGCATGGAGCGCCGCCTGCTGATGCAGGCCTACGGCGCGGAGCTGGTGCTCTCTGACGGAGAGCTGGGCATGAGCGGCGCCATCGCCAAAGCCAAGGAGCTGGCGCAGCGCATACCTAACAGCTTTATTCCCGGTCAGTTTGACAACCCTGCCAACCCCGCCGCCCATTTTGACTCCACTGGCCCGGAGATTTGGGAGGACGCCGATGGTCAGGTAGACATTTTTGTGGCAGGCGCCGGCACTGGCGGCACCATCACCGGGGTGGGGAAATTCCTGAAAAGCAAGAACCCCGCTATCCAGACCGTGGCGGTGGAGCCAGCCGCCTCCCCAGTGCTGGGGGGCGGCGCGCCTGGCCCCCACCAGATACAGGGGATCGGCGCGGGATTTGTCCCATCCGTGCTGGACGTTGGCATCATCGACCAGGTCATCCCTGTAACAGATGCGGATGCTTTCGCCATGGGCCGGGCCCTGGGGCGGACCGAGGGAATTCTGGCAGGCATCTCCGCCGGAGCGGCTCTGTGGGCTGCGGCCCAGCTGGCCCGGGAGCCTGTCAACCAGGGCAAAAACATCGTCGTGCTCCTGCCTGACGGCGGCGACCGCTACCTCTCCACCTCCATGTTTGTTGCCGCCGATGTGTAAAGTGTAATCGCTTGCCATCGTAGACATGCTGTCAATCACCTCACAATCCGTAAAGTTATCTACTTAACATCACATTGTACAATCCTCATGTCGAAATATAGTAAAACAACCTATATTTTCAATTAGGTCTGGTATTATCCGCGAAAGTATGCTACAATAGGCTGTGGGCTATGCCCTGCGGCCTATTTTTCATTTTGATATGGAGAGCCCCACCCCGCGCCGCCTTGATTTCCCCTCAGGAGTGTGAAGCCAATGGTTTATTTCCCCCTTGTTTTTCTCTGCGTGTACGGTCTGTTCGTCAGTCTTTTGCGGGACCGCTACCGCATCTGGACGACTCTGGCGGTGATGACCGGGACCTATCTCCTGTCCCTGCTCCTGTCCTCCCTGCTCAAGGACAAGGCCGGCGGGCCGGCTCCAGCCTGGCAGGTTCCCTGCGCGGCTGGAATTGTGCTGTTTCTGGGAGCCTCTTTTTTCCTTCACAGCAATAATCTGCTGCAAAAGCTGTTTGTCGCCATTCTCTCCCTGGCCAATTTTGCCTACTGCCTGCTGTTTATCCCCCTGTTTCTGGGGGCAATACCCTTTTCTACCGCTGGGGCCTTGGGCGGGACGGTGTCCATTTTGGCCATGCTGCTGGTCTATCTGGTGACAGGCCTTTGCCTTTACAGGCCGCTTCAGCGGTTCAGCGAACGGGGCCCCTCTGTTTTTCTGGGGGGTATGCTGGTTCTCATGGGCTTTCACTATCTGCTGTGCCTGGGCAAGCTGGACGCCCTGTTTGGTGTGCGCACTCCCACCCGCCGGCTTCTTCTGGCCACGGGCTTTTACTGCATTTTGATTTTCTGCTTCCGCAGCGTCTACCAGGCCGGCCGCTGGCAGGCCCGAAACGCCCGGGACGCTATGCAAGATCGGATGCTGGAAATGGAGTCTGGTGACTTTGTGGACATGATGGCCGCTGTGCGGGAGGTCCGCGCGGCCCAGAAATCAGGGGAATATGCCCTGGACACGGTGCTGGAGCTGCTGCGGGACCAGCAGCCGGAGAAGGTGCCCGTGTACATCAACATGGTAAAGCGCAACACCCAGCACAACCCCATTCTGTTCCGCTATCATGAAAACCCCTATCTCAACGCCGTAATTGCCACTAAGGCCGCATTCGCCACCCAGAATCAGATTGACTTTGAGTGCAATGCCCAGGACGCGGAGTGCCCCTTGAAAACCGCTGAGCTGTGCGTCATGGTCAACGAGCTGCTCACCCGGGCCTGCTTTGACGCCGCCGCCTTTGAGGGTCAACGCCGCCTGCGGTTCACTGCCATTCCCGCTGAGGACAGCCTGCGTTTAGAGGCCGTCTACTCCGGCGCGCTGCCGGACAAGCCCCGCTTCTCCCTCTCCGGCAAAAAGCTCACAGACCTGTTTGCCTGGCTGTTTGACGACACGCCCCAGGAGAAGTCTGAGCTTCAGGGTCTGGACAGCACGGCGGAGATCGTGCTTGCCCACAGCGGCAGCCTGACTGTCTCTGGCACCGGCTCTGAGGTCATTCTCCGGGCCCTGCTGCGTTTCTGACAATGAAAAGGGATATGCCTTGACAGAAAGGTATATCCCTTTACAGTGTAGATTGCTTTTATTATACTACAAGGAGAGATTCCCATGAAAATGACCACTGTTCCCCCACCGGTTCTTCAGGCCTTTGGCCTGGACCCCGCCTCCTCTTTGGAGAACATTCCCGGCGGCCACATCAACGACACCTTCCTGGCAGCAGGTCAATGGGTCCTGCAGCGCATCAACCACTTTGTGTTCCCCCACCCGGAGCACATTATGGAAAACATGGTGGGCGTCACCCAATTCCTCCGGGAGAAGGTCCTGGCCCGAGGCGGCAACCCGGACCGGGAGCTTTTGCAGGTAGTCTCCACCACCACCGGCGCCCCTTTCTATCGTGACGAGCAGGGCAACTACTGGCGTTGTACCCGCTATATTGACTCTGCTGCCTCCTATGAGACTCCCGACAGCCCTGCCATGCTTCAGGAGGCAGGCCGGGCCTTTGGGGACTTTCAGGCCATGCTCAGCGACTATCCTGCGGACAGCCTCCATGAAATCATTCCCGATTTTCACAACACGCCGGTGCGGCTTCGCCAGTTAGAGGAGGCTGTCGCCGCTGATGCCAAGGGCCGTCTTGCCCAGGTGCAGGCTGAGCTGGACTTTGCCCTGAGCCGCCGGGAGCACGCGGGGCTGCTCACCAGCCTGCTGGCCCAGGGGAAGCTCCCCCTGCGAGTCACCCATAATGACACGAAAATGAGCAATATTCTCTTTGACCAGGCCACCAGCCAGGCAGTCTGCGTAATCGACTTGGACACAGTGATGCCCGGCCTCACTGCCTACGACTTCGGCGACTCCATCCGCGCCGGCGCTTCTACCGCCGCCGAGGCTGAGACTGACCTGAGCAAGGTAAAATTCGACCTGCAACTGTTCCAGGCTTACACCCGGGGCTTCCTCTCTGCCGCCGGGGCCGCTCTGACAAGCACAGAACTTGACACCCTTCCGGATGGAGCCTGGACCATGACCTATGAGGTGGGCGTGCGCTTTTTGACCGACTACCTGAACGGAGACGTGTACTTCCGCACCTCCCACCCCCAGCAGAATCTGGACCGGGCCCGGAACCAGTTCCACCTGGTGAAGCAGATGGAGGAGTGCCGGGAGGAGATGGGCCGCATCGTCCGGGAGGCAGCCGGAGTGTAAGGCTCCCTGCCTTAACACACTGGGCACATCTCCTTCTTACCACTTATACTGTTGTCCTTTCCGGCCTGCTTCTCTGGTCGCTGTGTGGGGTGTCCATCCCCATAGAGTAGGGCCACATTTTCTTCAAGACTGCTGTCTACTTGGTTTTTTTTCTCTGCTGGCAATCTGGTCTGGCACTGTGGCTGGCGGTGTGGCCGGGCCTGCTGGCTGACAGGCAGCCCCGTCGACGCTTCAGGTTTCCTCTTTTCCCACTCTGCCTCCACTGTCCTCTGGACCCCATACCTCCGGCAGCTTCCTTTTTGGAGCCTCTGCTCCCCCTGCCCTACCGTGCCCTCGGGGTGGCAAGCCTTTTCCCTTGCGGCCTGATCCTGCTGACAAGCGCGTGGCTTTTCCAAGGAAAAGCTGTTAAGTAACCTTCTTTTCTATAAAGCAAAAGGCCTTCCCAGCCGGGAAGGCCTTTCCTTTTCTCTTTTCCGGGCTTTGCCTCTGTCAAAAATAGCATCAGCCTCGGTCCGTCTCACGAAAGACGGCATATCTCCAAACCGAACGAACTGACATAAACAGAATACGCGGATTATGAACCAGCTTTTTACCGGCTTCCAGGGAAAAATCACAGATGACAGCACAAATCTGCCGATAAGCCACCTGCGAACACGATAAGAACACGCCCTAACGGCCACTGCGACGGCCCCTGTCAGGCATAACCGGGTAAACCGCTATTACAATAAGACAAGCTTACACCTTCTCCACGCCGAAACTGGTGGCCTCCCCGTTCACATCCCACTGGGCTGTATAGCCTCCCAGCTGGCCGCAGACGCAGTCCTCTCCCAGCACCCCGGACAGAATCTCCTCCCGGTGCTTCTGCAGAATGGCCTCCACCTTCTCGCTGCCCTGGTGGTACACCCGGATGTGGTCTGTTACATAGAAGCCCGCATCCTTGCGCATAGACTGCAGCTTGCTGACAATCTCCCGGACAAAGCCCTCCTCAATCAGCTCCTCTGTCAGGGCTGTGTCCAGCACCACAGTCAGGCCCCGGTCAGAGGCGGAGGTATAGCCCTCCTTCTGGGTGGTCTCAATCAGCAGCTCCTCCGGCGTCAGGTCAATGGCTCCCTCAGGCAAGGAAAGGTGCAAAACCCCATCCTTGTCAAGCTCTCTTTTGGCAGCGGAGCCGTCCAGCTGCTGCAAGGCCTGACGAATCGCCCCCAGCTGCTTGCCATACTTCTGGCCCAGCAGCCGCAGCTGGGGCTTGAAGCTGTAGGCCGTAAACTCTGACATATCCTCAAGGAAAGCAATCTCCTTTACATTCAGCTCCTGCCGGATAATATCCTGATACAGCTCGCCCAGACCGGCGTCCGCGTCTGTGCACAGGCGGCTCAGGGGCTGGCGGTTTTTCAGGCTGGCCTGGTTCCGGGCAGCCCGGCCCAAGGCAACGATCTTCAGCACCTCGTCCATATCCTGTTCCAGCTTTTTGTCCATCATACTCTCATCGCACACCGGGAACTGGCAAAGATGCACGCTCTCCGGTGCGCTGCTGTCCACCGAGCATACCAGATTGCGGTAAATCTCCTCGCTCATAAAGGGAGCCATAGGGGCCAGCAGCTTGGCCACTGTCACAAGGGCAGTATAAAGGGTCATATAGGCTGCGGTCTTGTCGCTGGCCTCTCCCTGCACCCAGTAGCGCTCCCGGCTGCGGCGGACATACCAGTTAGAGAGCTCGTCCACAAAATCCTGCAGCACCCGGGCGGTCTCAGGCACATGGTACTGAGAGAGCTGAGCGTCCACCTCCTGCACAGTGCTGTTCAGCCGGGACAGCAGCCAGCGGTCCATAACCGTCAGGGCGCAGTCCTCCAATTTGTACTGGGTGGGGTCAAAGCTGTCAATATTCGCGTAAAGAACAAAGAACGCATAGGTGTTCCAAAGCGTGGAGAAGAACTTCTTCTGCCCCTCCACCACGGTCTTTTTGCTGAAATTCTTGGGCAGCCAGGGGGCCGAGCAGGTGTAGAAGAACCACCGCAGGCTGTCCGCGCCAAAGGCTTCCAGAGCCTCCATGGGCTCCACCGCATTGCCCTTTGACTTGGACATCTTCTTGCCCTCCTCATCCTGCACCAGGCCCATGACCAGCACATTTTCATAGGGGGACCGGTCAAACAGCAGGGTGGAGATAGCCAGCAGGCTGTAGAACCAGCCCCGGGTCTGGTCCACGGCCTCAGAGATAAAGCTGGCCGGGAACTGGCTCTCAAACAACGCCTGGTTCTCAAAGGGGTAATGATACTGGGCAAAGGGCATAGAGCCGCTGTCAAACCAGCAGTCGATCACCTCAGGCACCCGGCGCATCTGCTGGCCGCAGTGGGGGCAGGTGATGGTCACCTCGTCCACATAGGGCCGGTGAAGCTCAATGTCCTCCGGGCAGTTGGAGGACATTTCCCGCAGCTCGGCAATGCTGCCAATGGCGTGCCGGTGGCCGCACTGGCACTCCCAGATGTTGAGGGGGGTGCCCCAATACCGGTTGCGGCTCACGGCCCAGTCCTGCAAATTTTCCAGCCAGTCCCCAAAGCGGCCCTTGCCAATGCTCTCCGGCAGCCAGTGGACCGTGTTGTTGTTCCGAATCAGCTGGTCCTTCACCTTGGTCATCTCAATATACCAGCTCTCCCGGGCGTAGTAGATGAGAGGGGTGTCGCAGCGCCAGCAGAAGGGGTAGCTGTGCTCGAACTTGGGTGCGCTGAACAGCAGGCCACGGCTTTCCAGGTCCTTGAGAATCTCCTTGTCCGCGTCCTTGCAGAACACCCCGGGCCACTGGGTTTCAGCGGTCATCTGGCCCTTCTGGTCCACCAGCTGCACCAGGGGCAGGCCGTATTTGCGGCCCACCTTGGCGTCGTCCTCACCAAAGGCCGGGGCAATGTGCACAATGCCTGTGCCGTCTGTCAAGGTGACATAGTCGTCGCAGACCACATACCAGCAGCGCTCCTTGGGGCTGACAAAGCTGAACAGAGGCTCATACTCCTTGTTTTCCAAGTCCGCGCCCTTGTAGGTTTCCAAAACCCTATAGGTCCCCTCGCCCAGCACCGTGTCGCACAGAGCCGCAGCCAGATAGTAGATGAACTGACCTGCCTCCGTCTTGTGCTCTACCTTCACATAGTCCTCCTTGGCATTGACGCACAGGGCCACATTGGAGGGCAGGGTCCAGGGGGTGGTGGTCCAGGCCAGAATATAAGCGTCCTCCCCTTTACACTTAAACCGGGCAATGGCCGAACGCTCCTTCACATCCTTATAGCCCTGGGCCACCTCGTGAGAGGAGAGGGGCGTGCCGCAGCGGGGGCAGTAGGGGACAATTTTGAAGCCCTTATACAGCAGGCCCTTGTCCCAAATCTGCTTCAAAGCCCACCATTCCGACTCAATATAGCTGTTCTCATAGGTGACATAGGGGTCCTCCATGTCGGCCCAAAAGCCGGTCGCCTTAGAGAAATCCTCCCACATGCCCTTATACTTCCACACGCTCTCCTTGCACTTCTGAATGAAGGGGGCAATGCCATACTCCTCGATCTGCTCCTTTCCGTTGATGTGCAAAAGCTTCTCCACTTCCAGCTCCACCGGCAGGCCGTGGGTATCCCAGCCGGCCTTGCGGCGCACCAGCCGGCCCTTCATGGTCCGGTAACGGGGGAACAGGTCCTTGAACGCCCGGGTCTCCAAGTGGCCGATGTGAGGCTTGCCATTGGCCGTAGGGGGGCCGTCGTAGAAGACATAGGTAGGGCTTTCCTTCCGGGCCTCGACGCTTTTCTCAAAAATTTCCTGCTCGGTCCAGAACTTTACAGTCTCCTTTTCCCGCTCCACAAAGTTCATGTTCGCGGAGACTTCCCTGTATTTACTCACTTTCATCTTCCTTTCAAAATAAAAATCCTCCGCCCCAAAACGGGACGAAGGCAATCTTCGCTATACCACCCATTTCGCCTATCCTGAGCCCATGGCCCCTCCAATACGCGTTCTGATAACGGCAGACGCCGGCGCACTTAATAGAGGCCCTTTCTCCATCCGGCCTTGTTCAGCTTGCGACTTCGGAGGGATGCGGGGCAAAGACCTGGGCACCGGTTCGCACCAACCACCGGCTCTCTGAGCCATTGTCAAAGCCCGCTTGTCTCCATCATTGTCTTTAGCTGCATTATAGCATAGCAGGGCAGGAAAGTCAAGCTCCCTGCCGCAAAAGCTTGGTCATCCGGCCTTTACTCTCTCTCCATGGGCCTGAATGTACGCCGCCAGCCTGTCGAACATATCATTGCCAATGGGCAGCACCTGCCTGCCGTCCACGCTGGCCTTGTCCCCGCCGAACAGTGTAATCTGGCTGACCGCCGGTTCATCCCCGCCGAAAACAATAACCAAGTTCATGCTCCTTCCATCATATCCCCTGCCTGAACTAAGGCTCCCCCTGGTCCAGGGCAGCAAATTCAAAAAAGAGGGCTGACATCTGCCCTCCCGCAGAATGTCTAAAATGGCCTGACGCTCCTCCCCTGTTCGCGCTTCCATCTGATAGAAGGCGTCACCAGGGCCACTCTCTTCCCCAGGAATGACTTCCCGATCAAGCGTCTGTAGATAGCAGGAGACCTCTTCCGCCTCCTCCAAGGGCCTTTTCAGCAAAGAGTCAAACCCTCGGGGCCAGAACCGCCACACAGCGACCACAGCTGCCAGCAGGGCCGCAGCCAGCAGCAGCCACCTTTTCCTGTTCATCCTCTCCCCCCTCTACTTATATTATATGACAGTCCGCTCTCCCTGCCAATGACAAAACAAAAGAAGGCCCCTGTTGCCAGGAGCCTCCCAGTAAGCAAAGTTTTGATTAGGAATTGATAGCGGTAACCACGCCAGAGCCAACAGTACGGCCACCCTCGCGGATAGCGAAGCGCAGGCCCTCCTCAATGGCGATGGGGGTGATCAGCTCCACGTCCATAACCACGTTGTCGCCAGGCATGCACATCTCGGTGCCCTCGGGCAGGGAGATAACGCCGGTCACGTCAGTGGTACGGAAGTAGAACTGAGGACGGTAGTTGTTGAAGAAGGGGGTATGACGGCCACCCTCGTCCTTGGTCAGTACATAAACCTGGCCCTTGAACTTGGTGTGGGGATGAATGGAGCCGGGCTTAGCCAGAACCTGGCCGCGCTCGATCTCGTTGCGCTGCACACCGCGGAGCAGAACGCCCACGTTGTCGCCAGCCTCAGCGTAATCCAGAACCTTGCGGAACATCTCGATACCAGTAACCACGATCTTCCGGGTCTCCTCGGTCAGGCCCACCAGCTCGACCTCCTCGCTCATCTTCACCTGTCCGCGCTCCACACGGCCAGTGGCAACGGTGCCGCGGCCGGTGATGGTCATAACGTCCTCAACGGGCATCAGGAAGGGCAGGTCAGCCTTGCGCTCGGGGGTGGGGATATAGCTGTCCACCGCGTTCATGAGCTCCAGGATGGGAGCGTAGACCGCCTCGTTGGGGTCCTTGCTGTCGCTCTCCAGAGCCTGCAGGGCGGAACCCTTGATGATGGGGGTGTCGTCGCCGGGGAACTCATACTCGCTGAGCAGGTCGCGAACTTCCATCTCCACCAGTTCCAGCAGCTCCTCGTCGTCCACCTGGTCCACCTTGTTCATGAAGACCACGATGCTGGGCACGCCCACCTGACGGGCCAGCAGGATGTGCTCACGGGTCTGGGGCATGGGGCCATCGGCAGCGGAGACCACCAGGATAGCGCCGTCCATCTGAGCAGCGCCGGTGATCATGTTCTTGACGTAGTCGGCGTGGCCGGGGCAGTCAACGTGAGCATAGTGGCGGGCGTCGGTCTGATACTCCACGTGAGCGGTGTTGATGGTAATGCCGCGCTCGCGCTCCTCAGGAGCCTTGTCGATGTTGGCATAGTCCATGAAGTCGGCGTCGCCCTTCATGGCCAGCACCTTGGTGATGGCGGCAGTCAGGGTGGTCTTGCCATGGTCCACGTGGCCGATGGTGCCGATGTTTACATGGGGTTTGTTCCGTTCAAATTTAGCCTTTGCCATTGGAAAATTGCCTCCTTGCAATATAAATTTGTCCTAGCTTTGCTTGCTATCATCTTACCAAAAATCCTCTGAAAAATCAAGGGATATTTGATTTTTAGTCAGACTTTTTGCCGCGGTCGCTGATGATCTTCTCCGAAATGTTCTTGGGCACCTCGCTGTAATTGTCCGGCTCCATAGTATACTGGCCGCGCCCCTGGGTCTTGCTGCGCATATCGGTGGCATAGCCGAACATTTCGCTCAGCGGAACCTGCGCGTTCACCTGCTGGGCACCCGGCAGAGCGTCCATGCCCAGAATCATGCCCCGGCGGGAGTTCAGGTCGCCGATTACGTCGCCCATATACTCCTCAGGGGTGATGACGGTAACCTTCATAATGGGCTCCATCAGCACCGGGTCCGCCTTGCGCATGGCCTCCTTAAAGGCCATGGAGCCGGCAATCTTAAAGGCCATTTCAGAGGAGTCCACCTCGTGATAGGAGCCGTCGTACAGGCTGACCTTCACGTCCACTACATTGTAGCCAGCCAGCACACCGGCCAGCATGGCTCCCTGAATGCCCTGGTCAACAGCGGGAATATACTCCTTGGGAATAGCGCCGCCCACCACCGCGTTGACAAACTCGTAGCCCTGGCCCGGGTTGGGCTCAATGCGGATTTTGACGTGACCATACTGGCCCTTACCGCCGGACTGACGGGCATACTTGGTGTCGCTGCTGCTCTCCTTGCGGATGGTCTCCTTGTAGGCCACCTGGGGCTTGCCCACATTGGCCTCCACCTTGAACTCACGCAGCAGGCGGTCCACAATGATTTCCAGATGGAGCTCGCCCATACCGGCGATAATGGTCTGGCCGGTCTCCTCGTCGGTGTAAGCCTTGAAGGTGGGGTCTTCCTCCGCCAGCTTGGCAAGGGCAATGCCCATCTTCTCCTGGCCGGCCTTGGTCTTGGGCTCGATAGCCACCCGGATCACCGGGTCCGGGAACTCCATGGACTCCAGAATAACCGGGTGCTTCTCGTCGCACAGGGTGTCGCCAGTGGTGGTGTTCTTCAGGCCCACCGCAGCGGCAATGTCGCCGGCATACACACGGTCGATGTCCTTGCGGTCATTGGCGTGCATCTGCACGATGCGGCCCATGCGCTCGTTGTTGTCCTTCACAGAGTTATACACCGTAGCGCCGGCCTCAATAGAGCCAGAGTACACCCGGAAGAAACACAGCTTGCCCACATAGGGGTCCGTGGCGATCTTGAACGCCAGGGCGGAGAAGGGCTCCTCGTCGGAGGAATGGCGCACGACCTCCTCCTCAGTGTCCGGGTTCACGCCCTTGATGGGGGGCACGTCGGTGGGGGCGGGCATATAGTCCACAATGGCGTCCAGCAGCTTCTGCACACCCTTGTTGCGGTAAGAGGTGCCGCAGGTGACGGGCACCATATGGTTGGCGATGGTGGACTTGCGGATGCAGTTCTTGATCTCCTCGATGGTGATCTCTTCCTCGCCCAGATACTTCTCCATCAGGGCGTCATCCAGCTCAGCCACATGCTCCACCAGCTCGGCACGGTACTGCTTGGCCTGGTCCAGCATGTCCTCGGGGATCTCCTCGCAGCGGATGTCCTTGCCCAGGTCGTCGTAGTAGACATAGGCCTTCATCTCCACCAGGTCGATGATGCCCTTGAAGGTCTCCTCAGCGCCGATAGGCAGCTGAATGGGCACCGCGTTGCACTTGAGGCGGTCCTTCATCATCTGGACCACCCGGTAGAAGTCAGCGCCCATAATATCCATCTTGTTGACGTATGCCATGCGGGGGACCTTGTACTCGTCCGCCTGCCGCCATACGGTCTCAGACTGAGGCTCAACGCCGCCCTTGGCGCAGAACACAGTGACAGACCCGTCCAGCACCCGCAGAGAGCGCTGCACCTCCACGGTAAAGTCCACGTGGCCGGGGGTGTCGATGATGTTGATACGGTTCTGCTTGCCGTTGCGGTCCGGCCAGAAACAGGTAGTGGCAGCGGAAGTGATGGTGATGCCGCGCTCCTGCTCCTGGGCCATCCAGTCCATAGTGGCGGCGCCCTCATGGGTCTCGCCTATTTTGTAGTTGACGCCTGTATAAAACAGGATACGCTCGGTAGTAGTGGTCTTACCGGCATCAATATGGGCCATGATGCCGATATTTCTGGTCAATTCAAGTGGTACCTGTCTGGCCATAAATACGTTGTTTCCTCCTTTTTTCCTCGCGCCTTTGGGCTGCGGCAAACAGCCGGCAGCAATTCCGCGTTAATCCACACGAATATATGAGCCCTGCCAAAAGCTGCCGCAACAAACCGCGATAAGAAACGTTGCCTCTCTCACAGCGGCAGCGCATGTCCTTTGCGCGGCCCTGCGGAGTGGATGCAACGTCCCGTTGCTACCATCTGTAGTGTGCGAAGGCCCGGTTGGCCTCGGCCATTCTGTGGGTATCGTCGCGCTTTTTGGCCGCGCCGCCCGCGCCGTTGATGGCGTCCAGAATCTCCCCGGCCAGCCGCTCGCGCATGGTGCGCTCGTTGCGGGTGCGGGCAAAGCTGGTCAGCCACCGCAGGCCCAGGGTCTGGCGGCGCTCCGGGCGCACCTCCATGGGCACCTGATAGGTAGAACCGCCTACCCGGCGGGACTTGCACTCCAGGCTGGGCATCACGTTCTCCATGGCCTGCTCGAACACCTCCAGGGGCTCCTTGCCGGTCTTCTCCTGCACGATGCCAAATGCGCCGTACACGATCTTCTGGGCTACGCCCTTCTTGCCGTCCAGCATAACGCTGTTGATGAGCCGGGTGACGAGCTTGGAATTATACATGGGGTCCGGCAAAACGTCGCGCTTTGCCACATTGCCTCTTCTTGGCATGATCTTCCCTCCTTCATATAATGAATTCATCGGTACTCGAAAGCCTTCCGGCCTCCGGTCAGCTAACAGGCAAATTTATCAAGACCCCTCGAGACTTTCTGTTACACTGCCGAAAACTCGCAGAATCTATATAAATCAAGCCAAATAGCTTAAAGTGTTGCTTTCATTCAGTACAGGTCCGCCTGCAAGGTCTTACTTCTTGCCGGCCTTGGGCCGCTTGGCGCCATACTTGGAACGGGCCTGCATACGCTTGGCCACGCCCTGAGTATCCAGCACGCCGCGGATGATGTGGTAACGCACGCCGGGCAGGTCGCGTACACGGCCGCCGCGGATCATCACCACGCTGTGCTCCTGCAGGTTGTGTCCCACGCCGGGGATGTAGCAGAGCACCTCAATGCCATTGGAAAGCCGGACGCGGGCAATCTTCCGCAGAGCGGAGTTGGGCTTTTTGGGTGTACGGGTGGTAACCGTGGTGCACACCCCCCGCTTCTGGGGAGAGTCCTGGTCAATGGCCGTGCGCTTCTTGGAGTTCCAGCCCTTCAAAAGCGCAGGAGCCTTGGACTTCTTCACTGCATCGGATCTGCCGTTTTTAACCAGCTGGTTAAAGGTAGGCATTCGCTTGCACCTCCTTCTTGGAAAAATAGATTTATGCGAAGGCGGTCGCCCGCCATAACGCCTATAGCCGGGGAAAATCCATCCTTCCCCATATTTTGTCCATCTTGCAGATTATAACACCAAGGGACGGTGAATGTCAAGGTTTTTCACCGTCCCAGCAGGGTTCTATCAAATTTTTTCGGCTTTGTACGGGGAATCGCGCTGGTCTGCCGGAATTATTGGCTTTTTTGTTGACGCTTATGCGCCTGCTCCCTGAAAAACCGCCTGGCTCTGTCAGACTTCTCCGCCGGCTGCTTCCAATACAACAGGGGGCTCCGCCGCTTCGGGGAATACCGCCGGCTGCTCCTCCATGGTCCGCGACTCGATCTCAACCTGGCCATAGGCCTTCAGGCCTGTGCCCGCAGGCACCAGCTTGCCCAGAATCACGTTCTCCTTCAGACCCACCAGCGAGTCTACCTTGCCCTTGATGGCCGCGTCTGTCAGCACCCTTGTAGTCTCCTGGAAGGACGCCGCTGACATGAAGGAGTCGGTAGCCAGCGAGGCCTTGGTGATGCCCAGCAGCACCGGAGTAAAGGTTCCCTCCCGCAGGCCGGTCTCGCCCAGGGCAATCCGCCGCTGAATGTCCTCATTGGCAAAGAGCACCTCGTTTTTATCCACCAGGGTGCCCACCATCAGGCCGGTGTCCCCCGCGTCGTCCAGGCGCACCTTGCGCAGCATCTGCCGCACAATAATCTCAATGTGCTTGTCGTTGATGTCCACGCCCTGCATCCGGTATACCCGCTGGACCTCCTGAATCAGGTAGTCCTGCACCTCCTGCACACCGCTGATGGCCAGCACATCGTGGGGGCTCACCGAGCCCTCGGTGATGTACTTGCCCCGCTTGATATACTCCCCTTCCTTCACCGTGACCCGGGAGCCGAAGGGAATCAGGTAGGACTTGGTCTCGCCGCTCTCCACATTGGTGACCACCACATGGCGGTTGCGCTTGATCTCCTCAAAGCTCACCTGGCCGTCCAGCTCGTTGATGATGGCCACATGCTTGGGCTTGCGGCCCTCAAACAGCTCGTCGATACGGGGAAGACCCTGGGTGATGTCGTCGGCGCTGGCCACGCCGCCGGTGTGGAAGGTGCGCATGGTCAGCTGTGTGCCCGGCTCGCCAATGGACTGGGCCGCGATAATACCCACGGCCTCGCCCACCTGGGCAGGCTTGCCTGTGGCCATGGAGGCCCCGTAGCAGCGCTTGCACACGCCGCTCTTGGCCCGGCAGTTCAGCACCGAGCGGATTTTGATGCGCTGGGTGCCCCGGTCTATAATCAGGTCCGCGTCCTGGTCGTCCATCAGCTTGTCGCGTGACACCAGCACATTGCCGTCTTCGTCGCAGTAGTCCTCGGCCAGATACCGGCCCACCAGCCGCTCATGCAGGGGCTCGATGGACTCGGGGCCGGACTTAATCTCAAACACCTCAATGCCCTCGTGGGTGCCGCAGTCCTCCTCCCGGATGACCACCTCCTGGGACACGTCCACCAGGCGGCGGGTCAGATAGCCCGAGTCCGCGGTACGCAGAGCCGTGTCTGTGGTGCCCTTACGGGCGCCCCGGGAGGAAATGAAGTATTCCAGAACATTCAGCCCCTCCCGGTAGTTGGAGCGGATGGGAATCTCAATGGTCTTGCCCGAGGTGTTGGAGATGTTGCCCCGCATACCCGCCAGCTGGTTCAGGTTAGAGATGCTGCCCCGGGCGCCGGAGTCAGCCATCATATAGATGGGGTTATATCGGTCCAGATTGGCCTGCAGGGCGGTGGCCACGTCACGGGTGCATTTGTCCCAGACCTTCAGCACCGCCTCATAACGCTCCCGCTCCGAGAGGAAGCCCTCGCTGTACTCGCTGCTGATCTCGTTGACCTCCGCCTGGGCCGCGTCCACCAGCTCATACTTTTTCTGAGGAATGGTGGCGTCGCACACCGCCACGGTGATGCCGCTGATGGTGGAATATTTGTAGCCCTGGGCCTTGATTTCGTCCAGCATTTCCGCCGAACGCTCGGTGCCGTGAACCTTGATGCACCGGTCAATGATCTTCTTCAGCTGCTTGGAGCCCACAAGGAACTCCACCTCAAGCTTCAAGGCCTCCTCCGGGGTGGAGCGGTCCACATAGCCCAGGTCCTGGGGAATGGGGCGGTTGAAGATCATCCGGCCCATGGTGGTGTCCACCAGACCCGAAATGGTCTTTCCCTCAAACTCCACGGTGCGGCGCACCTTGATTTTGCTGTGCAGGCTGATGGTCCTGGCGTCATAGGCCATCATGGCCTCGTCCATGTTGCGGAACACCTTGCCCTCCCCGGGCTCGCCGTCCTTGCTCAGGGTCAGGTAGTAGGAGCCCAGCACCATGTCCTGGGTGGGCACGGTGACGGGGCTGCCGTCCGAGGGCTTCAGCAGGTTGTTGGCCGCCAGCATCAAAAACCGGGCCTCTGCCTGGGCCTCTGCCGAAAGGGGCACATGCACCGCCATCTGGTCGCCGTCAAAGTCCGCGTTATAGGCTGTGCACACCAGGGGATGGAGCTTGAGGGCCTTGCCCTCTACCAGCACAGGCTCAAAGGCCTGAATGCCCAGCCGGTGCAGGGTGGGCGCGCGGTTCAGAAGCACCGGGTGGTTTTTGATGACCACCTCCAACGCATCCCACACCTCCGACTTGGAGGCTCGCTCTACTGCCTTACGGGCGGCCTTGATGTTGTTGACGCCGCCGGTCTCCACCAGCCGCTTCATCACAAAGGGCTTGAACAGCTCCAAGGCCATCTCCTTGGGCAGGCCGCACTGATACATCTTCAGCTCAGGCCCCACCACAATCACCGAACGGCCCGAGTAGTCCACCCGCTTGCCCAGAAGGTTCTGCCTAAAACGCCCCTGCTTGCCCTTAAGCATGTCAGACAGAGACTTGAGGGGCCGGTTGTTGGGGCCTGTGACAGGCCTGCCCCGCCGGCCGTTGTCGATGAGGGCGTCCACCGCCTCTTGCAGCATCCGCTTCTCGTTGCGCACAATAATGTCCGGCGCGCCCAGCTCCAGCAGACGCTTGAGCCGGTTGTTGCGGTTGATGACCCGGCGGTACAGGTCGTTCAGGTCGCTGGTGGCAAAGCGTCCGCCGTCCAGCTGCACCATGGGCCGGATGTCCGGGGGGATCACCGGCACCACGTCCAGAATCATCCACTCGGGCCGGTTGCCCGAGGCCCGGAAGGACTCCACAACCTCCAAGCGCTTGAGAATGCGCATACGCTTCTGACCGCTGGCGCCCTCCAGCTCATCCTTCAGCTCCTCCGAGAGCTTCTCCGGGTCCAGCTCCTCCAGCAGCTCCTTAATGGCCTCGGCCCCCATGCCGGCCTTGAAGTCGTCCTCATACTTCTCCTTCAAGTCCCGGTACTCCTTTTCGGTGAGGGTCTGCATCTTGGAGAGCTCCCGCACCTCTCCCGGGTCGGTCACAATATACAGGGCAAAATACAGCACCTTCTCCAAAATGCGGGGGGACAGGTCCAGAATCAGCCCCATGCGGCTGGGAATGCCCTTGAAGTACCAGATATGGGACACCGGAGCGGCCAGCTCAATGTGGCCCATACGCTCCCGGCGCACCTTGCTGCGGGTGACCTCCACGCCGCAGCGGTCGCAGATTTTGCCCTTATAGCGGATGCGCTTGTATTTGCCGCAGTGGCACTCCCAGTCCTTGGTGGGCCCGAAAATGCGCTCGCAGAAAAGGCCGTCCCGCTCAGGCTTCAGGGTGCGGTAGTTGATGGTCTCGGGCTTTTTCACCTCGCCATGGGACCACTCCCGTATTTTGTCCGGGGAAGCCAGACCGATTTTAATCGACTCAAACGTGTTGAATTCCATACTGCCACCGTCTCCCTTTCCTGCTTAAAAATCGTCTTCCTCGTCGTCCAGGCCAAAGCCGTCGTCAGCGTCGTCGTCATAGTCGCTGGCAAACTCGTCTTCCTCGTCCTCTTCCATCTCGCCGTCCGCATTCTCTTTATAATAGCCGTCCAGGTCGTCGGCCACATTGGGCTCGTCAAACACGTCCCCGGCAGGGGTCAGGCCCATGTCGTCATCGTCAAAGGTCTGCTTCAGGTCAATTTCCTCATCGTTCTGGTCCAGCACCTTCACGTCCAGGCCCAGACTCTGCAGCTCTTTGATAAGCACCTTAAAGCTCTCGGGAATGCCCGGGGTGGGGATGTTCTGGCCCTTGACAATGGCCTCGTAGGTCTTCACCCGGCCCACCACGTCGTCAGACTTCACGGTGAGAATCTCCTGCAGGGTGTAGGCCGCGCCGTAGGCCTCCAAAGCCCACACCTCCATCTCGCCAAAGCGCTGGCCGCCAAACTGGGCCTTGCCGCCCAAAGGCTGCTGGGTGACCAGGGAGTAGGGGCCGGTGCTGCGGGCGTGAATCTTATCGTCTACCAGATGGTGGAGCTTCAGATAATACATGAAGCCCACTGTGACAGGGTTGTCAAAATACTCGCCGGTGCGGCCGTCCCGCAGCCAGAACTTTCCGTCCTCGTGCATGTCGCTCATGCGGAAGCACTCCCGGATGTCCGACTCCTGGGCCCCATCGAACACTGGGGTCATAATCCTCCACCCCAAAGCGTTGGCGGCCATGCCCAGGTGCACCTCCAGCACCTGGCCGATGTTCATGCGGCTGGGCACGCCCAGGGGGTTCAGCACAATGTCCAATGGGGTGCCGTCGGGCAGGAAGGGCATCTCCTCCTCTGGCAGAATGCGGGAAACCACGCCCTTGTTGCCGTGGCGGCCGGCCATCTTGTCGCCCACGCTGATTTTGCGCTTCTGGGCAATATAGCAGCGCACCACCTTGTTGACCCCAGGGGCCAGCTCATCGTGGCTGTTCTCCCGGGTAAACACCTTCACGTCCACCACCACGCCATATTCGCCGTGGGGCACCCGCAGGGAGGTGTCCCGGACCTCACGGGCCTTTTCACCGAAAATGGCCCGCAGCAGCCGCTCCTCGGCAGTGAGCTCGGTCTCACCCTTGGGGGTCACCTTGCCCACCAGAATATCCCCGGCGCGCACATCGGCTCCCACCCGAATAATGCCCCGGTCGTCCAGGTCGCCCATCACATCCCCGCTCATGTTGGGGATGTCCCGGGTAATCTCCTCCGGGCCCAGCTTGGTGTCCCGGGCCTCCATCTCATACTCCTCAATGTGGATGGAGGTGTACACGTCGTCCCGCACAATCTTCTCGTTCAGCAGGACCGCGTCCTCGTAGTTGTAGCCCTCCCAGGTCATAAAGCCAATGAGAGCGTTTTTGCCCAGGGCGATCTCCCCGTTTTTAATGCCAGGGCCGTCGGCAATGACAGTGCCCTCCTCCACCCGCTCGCCCACGTCCACCACCGGGACCTGGTTGATGCAGGTGCTCTGGTTAGAGCGCATGAACTTGATGATCTCATACTCGTCAATGTCCCCGTCGTCGGCAGTCACCCGCACCCGGTCGGCGCTGACAGACTTGACCACGCCGCCCCGCTTTGCCAGCACGCACACGCCGGAGTCCACCCCGGCCTTATACTCCATGCCCGTGCCTACAATGGGGCTCTCGGTCTTGATGAGGGGCACTGCCTGCCGCTGCATGTTCGAGCCCATCATAGCCCGGTTGGCGTCGTCATGCTCCAAAAAGGGGATGCAGGCCGTGGCCACAGAGACCACCATCCGGGGGGTAATGTCCATATAGTCCGCCCGGCCTGCGTCCACGTCCACAAACTCGTCCCGATAGCGGCCTACCACATGCTTGTGGACAAAGTGGCCCTCCTCGTCCAGGGGCTCGTTGGCCTGGGCCACAATATAGGCGTCCTCCACGTCCGCAGTCATATACTCCACCTCGTCGGTGACCCGGCCCGTGGCCTTGTCCACCTTGCGGTAGGGAGCCTCAATAAAGCCGTACTCATTGATTTTGGCAAAGCTGGCCAGGTACGAGATCAAGCCGATGTTGGGGCCTTCGGGGGTTTCCAGGGGGCACATGCGGCCATAGTGGGTATAGTGCACGTCCCGCACCTCAAAGCTGGCCCGGTCTCTGGAAAGTCCGCCAGGACCCAAGGCAGACAGCCGGCGCTTGTGGGTGAGCTCGGCCAGGGGGTTGGTCTGGTCCATGAACTGGGACAGGGGCGACGAGCCAAAGAACTCCTTGATTGCCGCCACCACCGGCCGGATATTGATGAGAGAATGGGGGGTCAGCTGTTCCAGGTCTTGGGCCTGCAAAGTCATGCGCTCCCGAATGACCCGCTCCAGACGGGAGAAGCCAATGCGGAACTGATTCTGCAGCAGCTCGCCCACGCAGCGGATGCGCCGGTTGCCCAGATGGTCGATGTCGTCGGTAAGGCCCAGGCCCTGAGCCAGGCAGTTCATATAGTTGATGCTGGCAAAAATGTCCTCTACCGTGATGAAGTTGGGAATCAGGTCTCCTTTGCGGCGGCGCAGGGTCACCTTGAGCTTTCCCTGGTCCTCCCCGCACTCGTCCAGAATTTCCCGCAGCACAGCAAAGCTCACCCGCTCGTTGATGCCGCAGTCCTTCAACGCGTCAAAGTCCACATATTTGCTGATATCCACCATGCCGTTGGAGAGAATCTTGACCTCCCGGTCCTCCAAAGCAACCACCACCGAGGTCACTCCGGCGTCGTCCATTTTCTCCGCCAGCTCCCGGGTCACGGTCTCCCCGGCCTCGGCCATCAGCTCCCCGGTAGAGGGGTCGGCCACAGGCTGGCTGAGGGTCTGGCCGGTAAGCCGGCCCTCCAGCCGCAGCTTTTTGTTGTATTTATACCGCCCCACCCGGGACAGGTCGTACCGGCGGGGGTCAAAGAACAGGCTGTTCAGGTGGCTCTGGGCGCTCTCAATGGTGGGGGGCTCGCTGGGCCGCAGCTTGCGGTACAGCTCGAACAGGCCCTCCTCTACCGAGTGGCAGGTGTCCTTTTCCAGCGTGGCCCTGATCCGGTCGTCGTCTCCAAAGCAGTCCAGAATCTGCTGGTCTGTGCCCAGCCCCAGGCAGCGCAAAAACACCGTGATGGGAATTTTCCGGTTCTTGTCAATGCGCACATAGAACACATCGTTGATGTCGTTTTCATATTCCAGCCAGGCGCCCCGGTTGGGGATGATGGTGGAGCTGTAGAGCTCCTTGCCGGAGCGGTCGTAGTCCATTTTGTAGTACACGCCTGGCGAGCGCACCAGCTGAGACACAATCACCCGCTCGGCCCCGTTGATGACAAAGGTACCGCTCTGGGTCATCAGGGGGAAGTCTCCCATAAAGACCTCGCTCTCCTTGATCTCGCCGGTCTCCTTGTTCAGCAGCCGGGCGGTCACCCGCAGGGCCGCCGCATAGGTGGCGTCCCGCTCCTTGCACTCGGTAACGCTGTAGTTGGGCGTGTCGTCCAGCTTGTAGTCCACAAAATCCAGCACCAGGTTGTTGTTGAAGTCGGTGATCCCGGACACGTCCAGAAAGACCTCCTTGAGGCCCTCCTTCAAAAACCACTGGTAGGAATTCTTCTGGATTTCGATGAGGTTGGGCATTTTCAGGACTTCCTCGATCTTGGCAAAGCTCATCCGCGTGGTTTTACCCAGCTGGACCGGTTTCACATTCACCATATGACACAGCCACTCCAATCCTTGAATTTCTCGGGGGAACAGGCTCGCTCCGGCCCCCGGGGGACATCCATAAAACTACACAAAAAAACAGTTTTTTTGCGACAGCCGCTTGACACTCCCGGCTCCCCTGTGCTATACTGGACCATAGAGGTGGGAAGGGCTATTTTTACAGATGATGATACAGTATATTATTGTAAACCACCCGCGCGGTATTGTCAAGCCCTGCCAGCGACTTTTTTGTATATTTTTTATTTTTTTGGAGAGGTCCCCCGCGGGCCCTTTTGTTTTAGGAGGTTTCCTTTATGAAATTCACCATTCAGGCCGCTGCCCCCAAAGACCTGCCCCTGGCGGCTTCTCTTTACGGCGCGGTGTGCGACAGCCTTGCCGGCAAGCCCTACAACCCCGGGTGGACCCGGGAGGGCTTTCCCACAGTAGAAAACGCGGAAAAATACCAGCAGGAGGGCCTCCTTCTGCTGGCAATGGACGGCAGCGCTGTGGCGGGCTCCGTGGGCCTCACCCCCAACCCCAGCGCCGAGGCGGACGAAAGCCAGCCCCCGGCCTCTGATGGGCCGGCCCAGGACGGGCTGTGGTACATTCATGTGTTGGCCGTGCACCCGGACTACCAGCGTCAGGGGGTCGGCTCCCTCCTGCTGGCCGCTGCCGGAGAGCGGGCCCGCCAGGCGGGGATGCGGGCCCTACGGCTCTATGTGTGGGAGCACAACGCCCCCGCCATCCGCGCCTATGAAAAGGCCGGGTTCGCCTGCCTGCAAAAGGACGCGGACATCGGCCTGGCAGAATTCGGCCTGGAACGCTTCTGGCTCATGGAGAAGTTTCTGAGCTGAGCCCCCCCGGCAAAACGAAAGCGTCCGCCCCGGTTCTCCCAGGGCGGACGCTTCTTTTATTTGTCCTGACCTTTGGCCCGCCGGCAGCCCCGGCTCTTCCAGAATCCCCGGTCCCGAGCATACTGTTCCGCCAGCGGCAGGTCGTTCTCCATAAACCGCTGATACAGTTCCGGGTCCAGCCGTTCCGGGGTAATCCGTTCATAGACGGGCACGTTCCAGGTGTGCCCGCACCGCTCACAGCGGCAAATCAGCCAGATGTTCAGCCTGCGCCCATTGGCGTTCACCCGGAATTTCCCTGCGCTGGTAAAGACAGTTTTCTTTCCGCACCCGCCGCAGCGGCGGATGATCCGGCAGCATTTGTCCTTTTTTTTATGTTTTGCATAGCGCATCGCGTTCTTCGAGAAAATCTCCCGGCGGGTTCTCCGCCGGACGCGCAGGCTATTGCGTTATGCTTTTCTTCTCTTTCCTCACAGTAGATTTGCAATAGCCCCGCTATGCAAACCGCTGGGGTTCTCTCCCTTTGAAGGCGAACTCACTTCCTCTCACCTAGGGCTCGTTTGAAAAATCGAAAACACCGTCTTTTTGCCCCAAAGCAGTCGCTTTCTGCGTCTAAAATCCTCGTAATACGCAAGTATTACTTGCGGTTTTCTCCTTGAAATCGCCTCCTTTTGACCAAAAATCCGGCATTTCCTCTATTTTCAAACAAGCCCTAAGCAAATAATATCTGTCTCCCACTGCCGCCAGCGTTCCTCTTTTCAGCATCACCCGCGTTACCCGCTGAAAGCCGTTGGGGTTGATGATGCCCGCCTGCTGAAAGGTCACGGCAGTCTCAGGGGACAGGGCCCTGCATTTTCTCAGCTTACGAATCACATCATTTCTGCGAATCAACGGCAGTAAAGCCATGGTCCGCCCCCTCCTGTCCTTCGCAGATCATGTCAAAGGTATAGCTGCCCAGCTCCCGGCGCACGGTCTCGCTGACCTTCTCATAGATGCTGTGCAGGCGGCAGTGCTCCCGGCCGCAGCTGTACTCCTCCTTCTGGCAGCGGCTGAGCATGTAGGGCCCCTCCACGCTCTCAATCACCTGCAAAAGGCTGATCTCCCCGGCAGGCCGCGCCAGGCTGTACCCCCCCTTGGCCCCCTTGAAGGAGCACACCAGCCCCTGCTGCACCATCCCCCGCAGAATTTTCAGGCAGAAGCGCATGGGCACCTGCATCTTCTCTGAGATGGTTTTCGCGTCCCAGCGGCCCGGGTTCCGGGTGAGGTATTCCACGATTCTCACGGCGTAATCCGCCTCTAATGTCATTACCATGCCATTTCTCCGTTTTCGCTCCGTCCTGAGGGCCTGCTTTCAGCCCAGGCCCAAGGGCATTGGGCGCGGCCTCAGTCGTCATCAAGGGCCTCCACATCCCAATCCAGCACTGTGCCGGTGGCCCCGTCTATCTCAAATTCATATTCCATTCCGCCGAACAGGATTTCCCCTTCATATACAGTCCGGCCGTCATCCCAGTCTGTCTCAAATTTGACAATATCCCCTGAGGAGGCCCCCGGCACCCGTGCCAAAGCAATGCCTTTGGCCTCTTCGGCAGAAATCCCTGCTGCCTCCGGCGCTGGGGTCTGGATAGGCCGGGGGGTGGGCTGAGGTGTGGGCCGGGGAGTTGGCTGGGGTGTAGGCTTTGCCGTGGGGGCGTCCTCCTTCTCCCGCTCCCAGGCCAGCACATCTCCGCTCACAGCGTCTATCTCATACTCATACTCCATCCAATCCCCGCTCACAAACGCTATCTCATAGACCTGTCTTCCGTCCTCCCAGTCCAACTTCACCTTGGTGAAGTTCACTTCTCCGGCTGAGAGCTGCGCATGGGCCAGGGCCCGCTCCTTTGCCTGTTCTTCCGTGAGCAGCTTTGCTTCCCCTGCGGAGCTCTCTTGGGGGGCAGACGTTTGCTGAGGGTGCCCCGGCTTTTCCTGATGTGTCCCAGAACTCTCCTGAGGGCGTGACTGCTCAGAGGAGCTGCCCGCCTCCCAGCCGCTCTCCTCATGGGGCTTACTGCTCTCCTCATGGGGCTTACTGTTCTCCTCATGGGGCTTACTGCTCTCCTCTACCTGAGAGGTCCCCTCGCTGCCGTTGCCTGTCAGGCTGTCCAATGCCGCGCTCACGTCTACGTCCACAGGGACATCGCATCCGGCAAGGGACAGGCTCAGCAGCAGCGCGCAGAACCCGCCGCCTATTCTTTTATAGATCCCTCTCATAGGAGGTCCTCCTTTTCTCCAATTAGTCCAGAAAATCCTTGAGTTTTTTCGAGCGGCTGGGGTGGCGGAGCTTTCTCAGGGCCTTAGCCTCAATCTGCCGGATGCGCTCTCTGGTCACGTTGAACTCCTTGCCCACTTCCTCCAAGGTCCGGCTCCGGCCGTCCTCCAGGCCAAAGCGCAGGCGCAGCACCTTCTCCTCCCGGGGGGTGAGAGAGTCCAGCACATTGCCCAGGGTCTCCTTGAGCAATGTGTGGCTGGCCGCCTCCTGGGGGGCCGGGGCGTCGTCGTCAGGGATGAAGTCTCCCAGATGGCTGTCCTCCTCCTCGCCGATGGGGGTCTCCATAGACACAGGCTCCTGGGCCACCCGCATAATCTCCCGCACCTTGTCCACAGGCATTTCCAGCTCCTCGGCAATCTCGTCGGCGCTGGGCTCACGGCCGTTGACATGCAGCAGCTGGCTGTTGGCCTTTTTCACCTTGTTGATGGTCTCCACCATGTGCACCGGAATGCGGATAGTCCTGGCCTGGTCGGCAATGGCCCGGGTGATGGCCTGGCGGATCCACCAGGTGGCGTAGGTGGAGAACTTGAAGCCCTTGGTGTAGTCAAACTTCTCCACCGCCTTGATCAGTCCCAGGTTTCCCTCCTGAATCAGGTCGAGAAAGTGCATACCCCGGCCCACATATCGCTTGGCAATGCTCACCACCAGCCGCAGGTTGGCCTCAGAAAGCCGCTTTTTGGCTGCCTCGTCCCCATTGGTGATGCGCACCGCCAGGTCCACCTCCTCCTCAGGGGTCAGCAGAGGCACCCGGCCAATCTCCTTGAGATACACCTTCACCGGGTCGTCGATGGAGACGCCCTCGCCTCCCTCCATGTCCGCAATCTCCCCGGCCTTGGTCAGCTCCGCATCGTCCAGCTGCATGTCGTCAAAGTCCTCGACGATCTCCACGCCCTGGCTTTCCAGGGTGTCATAAAACTTTTCTATCTGCTCCGGGTCAAAGTCCAGCTCTCCCAGCGCGTCCAGAATCTCCTTGGTGCTCAGCTGCCCCTTGGCCTTGCCGATCTCCACCAGGTCCTTGATCACGGTCTTCTTGTCCGGCTGTGCGCTCATCTACGCCACCATTCCTTTCTTTATCCCCAACTATGTATGCCATGACTGCCTGCATTCTTCCGGGCTGTTGTTATCGTTCCTACCTCTGAATGATATATTGATTGCCTTGCCGCCGTTTTGCCGGCCCGAGCCTGTCCCGGTCCGAAAAACAGCGGCAGGGCTTTTGGGGGACAGGCCCCCTGCAAAATCAGCTTTTTTTCTCGCGCAGGGACTGCAGATAGGCCATCACATCCCCATCGCTGGCGGCTTTGACCCACTCGGCGCCTCCGCAGGTCCCCTCCTGCAAAATAATGTCCACATATTCCCGCACGTCCCGCCCTGTGCTGGGGGCCTCTGCCCGCCGGGCCAGCATGCCGCTGAGCTCCCCCACTTCCCCAGCGGTCAATACTCCGCTCAGGCTGTCCAGGGTCACCGGGCCATGTATAGTTTTGCCCAATATGGCGGCGTATACTCTGCGGTTCAGGGCGGTCACGAACTTTTCCGGCGGCAGCAGCTTTTTCAGCACCTCCGCCTTGTCCTGGTGGCGGAACAGATACTCAATAAAGCCCTCCTCCGCCAGCGCGGCCCGCATGTTCTCCTTTTTCTCCGGGTTCAGGCTGTTCTTCAGCTCCGCCACCTCCGGCTGAGAGTAGACCATCTTTTTTTCTTCCTTAGTCTGTTCCCGGTAGAAAATGCTGCCCAGAGTATCCAGTATGGTATCTTTATCCACCCGGGCCTCCTCAGCCAGCTTGCCCGCATAGATGTCCAGCTCCAGCTTCCTGTTTCTGGGAATCTTTGCCAGCACCCGCTCCGTAGCCTCGCCCAGATACCGCATACGGCCCTCCTCTGTGTCCAGGTCAAACTTCTCCCGCAGCTGCCCCAGCTGATACGCCACATCCGTACCGCTCTTTTCCAGCAGCTGCTTAAAGCGCAGGGGCCCGTCCTTTCCATAGTTCCGCATAAACTCGTCCGGGTCCTTGCCACCGGGCACAGTGACCACCTTTACCCGCAGCCCCGCGTCCCGCAGCATGGGAATGGCCCGCTGCGTGGCCTTCTGCCCGGCCTGGTCCGCGTCGTAGCAGATGACCACCTCGTCGGCATAGCGTTTGAGAATGCGGACCTGCTCTTCTGTCAGCGAGGTGCCCAGAGAGGCGATGGCGTTCTGGAACCCCGCCCGGTGCAGGGCGATCACGTCCATATAGCCCTCGGCCAGAATCAGCTGGCGGCTGTCCGTGTTCTTGGCCAGGTTCATGGCAAACAGCCCGCTGCTCTTGTGGTAGACCGGGGTGTCGGAGGTGTTGATGTACTTGGGCTTCTCGTCGGTGAGAATGCGGCCCCCAAAGGCCACCACATTCCCCCGCAGGTCGAAGATGGGAAACATCACCCGCCCCCGGTAGCGGTCGTACAGATTCCCCTTCTGGGACACCCGGGCCACGTCCGCCAGGGTCAGCTCCTCCTGGGTATAGCCCTTTTTCCGCAGGTGGTTCACCAGGCCAAAGCCGCTCTCAGGGGCATAGCCCAGGCCAAAACGCTTGATGATGGCCCCGTCCAGCCCCCTGCCCCGGAAATAATCCAGCCCGGCCCTTCCCTCCGGCGAGGTCAGTGTGCGGTAAAAGAACCGCCCGGCCTCCCGGTTCACCTCCAAAAGCCGCATGCGCAGCCTGCTGAGGCCGTCGTCCCGGCCGTTCTCCGGCAGCTGCAGCCCGGCCCGCTGAGCCAGCCACTTCACCGCCTCAATAAAGTCCAGCCGCTCAATTTCCATAATGAAATTGACGACCCCGCCGCCCTTGCCGCAGCCAAAGCAGTAATAGGAATTATTCCCCGGGTAAATGTTGAAGGAGGGACTTTTCTCATTGTGAAAGGGGCACAGCCCCACCAGGTTTTTCCCCCGGCGTTTCAAGTTCACATAGCTGGGGGCAATCTCCTCCAACCGGCTCCTGTCTTCCAGCTCCCGGATAAACTCGGGAGGGATCATGGGCATAGGGCTCCCTCCTTTCCCGTCTCAGACCCCAGGCCTGTCCTGCCGCGTTCTCTGACCTTCCGGGCCTGCGTAAAAACGCAAAAACTCCTGTCCCATTGCCCAAAAGCAGCCGCTGCCCGCGTCGAAAACCAGCCAATCCAGCCACAGGCCTGCGCCTTCTCCCTGGTTTTGTCCGCCTTCGGACCATTATCTGTCATCTTCTCCATTTTCAAACAAGCCCTGCGGTGTGTTCCAACAAGCAGCATATAGGGATTCTGAAGCTAATCTTTGCCAGATTCCAGGCGGCAATTCACAGAGCCGCTTACAGCTTTTACGCGCCTTGCGTACTTCCAGAATTTTCAACCCGGAAAGACAGAAAAATATCTGTCTGAGCCAGCCCAGCCATCTCAAAGGTCCCGTGCGAACGCGGATAGAGTCACACCCTAGTTATTCCAGGCCTTGGGGATGAACAGCTCCCGGTACATGGCCACCGCGTACCGGTCGCTCATGCCAGCCACATAGTCTGCCGCGGCAGTCTCCCAGCCCTCCTCCTCCCCAATCCGGCGCAGGTACTCCGGCAGGTTGTCCGGCTTTTTATAGTGCTCATACAGGCTGGCGATAATGTGGGGCACCTTCTTCTCCTCGCTTTTGGCGTACTCATTGCGGTAGACGGCCTCATACATAAAGCTGTGCAGCTGCTGATAGGCCTCAAAGGTCTCCGGGTCCATGTCGATGACACCCTCCCGGCTGTTGGCCACCACCGAGCTGATCAACGTGGTAATGCGGGGGGTTTTGCCGTTTCCCAGCCGCTGGGCCGCGTCAGAGGGGATGTCCTCCTCCCGGAGCACGCCCGCCCGGACCGCGTCGTCAATGTCGTGGTTAATGTAGGCGATCCGGTCTGCCCAGCGCACAATGCGGCCCTCCGCCGTAGCGGCCTCGGGGCCCTCGGTGTGGCAGGCAATACCGTTGAGCACCTCCCGGCACAGGTTCAGGCCCTGGCCCTCCTTTTCCAGCCGGGCAGCCACCCGGGCGCTCTGCCGGTAGTGCTTGAAGCCTCCGGGCGCCAGCTGGTTCAGGGCCCGCTCTCCCGCATGGCCAAAGGGGGTGTGCCCCAGGTCATGGGCCAGGGCGATGGCCTCGGTCAGGTCCTCGTTCAGCCGCAGGGCCCGGGCAATGGTGCGGGCAATCTGGGACACCTCCAAGGTGTGGGTGAGCCGGGTGCGGTAGTGGTCTCCCTCCGGGGAGAGAAAGACCTGGGTCTTATGCTTCAGCCGCCGGAAGGACTTGCAGTGAATCACCCGATCCCTGTCCCGCTGGTAGGCGGTGCGCAAAGGGCACTCCGCCTCTGGCCGGGCTCTGCCCTGGCTCTCCTCCGACCGGGCGGCCCAAGGTGCCAGAGTCTGCCGCTCCAAGCTCTCCAATTCCTCTCTCACTGTCACAAAGCCGCGCCTCCCTTCTTTTTGCTTATAACCATATATACGCAGGCGGCGCGCAAAATACTTTTTCACCGGACAAGTTTTCTTCCGCCGGGCATATCTCAAGAAAAACCTCCTGTATAGAGGGGTCTGACAGGGTGTCAGCTTGGGTTTTGTTGACTGCAAACCTACTGCCTTTCCAGCAACGTCTCTGTGACTGGTTCTATTTGCGGCGGCAGCCTTTGGCGGGCGATTGACCCGTATGGAGATACCGCACACGTCGTTTTGCGTGGGCGGCGGTTCGGCGGCTCTTTGCTCACAAGACTTGCCCTGCGGACAAGTCTTGTGAGCCCGGCCACCGAGGGCAGCGGCAGCGCCCCACCCCGCCCGCCCCCAAAGCTTAGAGACAAACGGCATAGTCAAACGTCCCGCCGGGACGTTTGACTACCCTCCCGCGTTAAGGGTACTTTTTAACGCCAAGATCTTGAGGCCAATGACCTCTGCTTACAGAAGCTTTCCACCTTTTACCAGAGCTCAGTCCTTCAGTGCAAAGGGGAAGTATCCCTTTCCCCTCTCTGTCAGCCCGGCGCGGCCCGCGGTGGCGTCTGCCAGACGGCGGGCCAGGTCCTCCCAATGCTCCGGCTCCATGCGAAAACGCACCGTCACCTGCTCCAAAAACTCCGTGTCCTCCACCAGGCCCCCGCACTCCGGCACCAGGCCCTGCACCCGGCCATAGCTCTCATATCCGCACAGTACCTGGCCCAGCAGGCACTCCTTCATGCGCACCTTCTCCGCCGCCTCCATGGCTATGCTGGCCGTGCGGGAATAGGCCCGGATCAGCCCCCCGCCTCCCAGCAAAATCCCCCCGAAATACCGGGTGGCCACCACCACAGCGTCTGTCACCCCCGCCTTTTTCATGGCCTCAATCACCGGGATGCCCGCCGTGCCCTGGGGCTCTCCGTCATCCGAAAACCGCTGAATATTCCCCTCCCGGAGAATGTAGGCGTACACATTGTGAGAGGCGTCCCAGTACCGGCTCTTCTTCTCCGCAATAAAGGCCAGGGCCTCCTCCTCTGTCTCCACCGGCCTGCATGACCCGATAAACCGGGACTTCCTCTCTACAAACTCCGCTGCGCCCGCCTGCCGCACTGTAATATACTCCACTTGAAGCCCTCCCCATCCGGCACAAAAAAGACGGCGTAGCCTACGCCGTCTTCCTTTATGGTCATGTGATCCCTTATTGCTCCTCCGGCTCCGCCCCAAGGTCCGCCTGGGGACGCGCTGCCAGCCGGTAGCTGCGCCCATAGGGGTCCCGGTCCAGAAACCGGCAGTCGAACAGAGCCCGCCGTAGGGTGGCCGGGTCCCCAAAGGTATGCCAGCACAGCAAAAGCTCGTTGACCTCCCTCTCGGTATAGGTCCGCCCCGGCTGAAACTTCTCCGCCAGATAGGCAAGAGCCTCCTGCTGCATGCCCCGCCTGGCCGGAAGCTTCACCAGCCTGCCGTCTCCGTCCAGAAAGTTTTTCAGCTGCTTCATGGCCCGAGCCGCTTACTTCAGGCCATAACGCTTCTTGAACATATCCACGCGGCCGCTGGTATCCACCAGCTTCTGCTTGCCCGTAAAGAACGGATGGCATTTGGAACATATTTCGACTTTGATGTTCTTCTTGGTAGAACGGGTGTGGATCACGTTCCCGCAGGCGCAGGTAATGGTGGTCTCATGATAGTCGGGATGTATATTCTCCTTCATCGCTCGTTTTCACCTCTTTGTGGTCAAATATGTTTGCATTATACCACGGTCTGACGGAAAATGCAACCCCCAGTTTTCCCTCTCTCAGGGCCTCCTAGTCCCGAAAGTCGAACAGCTCCCTGGGCTTGATGCCGAACACCTCGCACATCTTAAAAATCAGGTCCATCGAGACCCCCACGTTCCCCAGCTCGATGGCGCTGATGTGGCTGCGCTCAATGTCCAGCATCTCTGCCAGCTGCAGCTGGGTCACGCGCATGGCCTTGCGGTAGTACACCACATTCAAGCCAAACTTGCGGTACTGCTCTCTGTATTGTTCCTTCATGCTTATGCACCTCCATATAAAGTGTAGAGGCGTCTCTGACGAGAATAAACATGCTAAAAGTGTCGTTACGACATTGACAGTAGTCATTCTATGTGCTATTATATCCTTGCGCTGCAAATTTTGCCGAAACGGCACATAAAAGAGGGAAGTGTTTCTATGGAAGAAAAGGTCATCGCTGTTGGGAAAGAGTATCTCATCAAAAAAGTGATAGGCGTAGTCTGCCTGCTGCCGCTGGCGCTTTTTGTCATCCTGTGCTTCGCCATGCTTTCTCCCGCCGGCTCCGGCGGAGGAAGCGCGGTGGTGATGCTGCTGGTTTACGGCCTGCCGCTTTTGGCCATCGCCATTGGTTTTTTGCGGACGTCACAAAGCATCACAGTCACCGACAAGCGCGTGTTTGGCAGTGTAACCCGCTGGCTCCTTTTCACCCGCCGGGTCGACCTGCCGCTGGACTCCATCTCCTCCGTGGGAACGGGCTGGCCGAAAGCGATTTCTGTCGCTACCTCTTCGGGCAACGTGGCGTTCAAGTGGATTAAGAACCAAGACGAGGTCTACACAGCCCTCAACTGCCTGCTTATGGAGCGCCAGTCCGCCAAATCCACTGTGATCATGCCCCAGCCTGCCCAGCCAAACACTGCCGGGGAGCTCAAACAATACAAGGAACTGCTGGACAACGGCGTCATCACCCAGCAGGAGTTTGACGAGAAAAAGCGCCAGCTGCTGGGCCTGTAAAACGCAAAGAAAGCATCCCCGCAAGGATGCTTTCTTTTTTTGTTGACGCTTACGGCCGCCCCTGCCGCTCCTCCTGCCTGCGCTGGTACTCCCGATGAATCTCCATCAGCCGCATCTCAAAATCCTGGCGGTTCTTCTGGTTGATGGTCTCCAGAATCAGCCCAGAGAAAAAAGCCTGAATGGCTGCAATAGCCGTAAAGCCGCACACAATCAGGGTGGGCTGGTTGGGCACCAGGCCGGTAGAGAGGTAGTGGGCAAACACCGGGATAAAGAACCCCAGGCTCAGCGCCAGCAGCACCAGGGCCAAAGCCCCGAAAAAGGCAAAGGGCTTGTAGTTGCGGAACAGCTTGCCAATGGTTTTCAGCACCTTCACCCCGTCAGACACCGTGTTCAGCTTGCTCTCGCTGCCCTGGGGCCGGTCCCGGTAATGAATAACCACATTTTCGGTGCGCATGTTCTTGTCCACCGCGTGAATGCTCATCTCCGTCTCAATCTCAAACCCCTTTGACAGCACCGGAAAGCTTTTGACAAAAGCATAGCTGAAGGCCCGGTAGCCGGTCATAATGTCCTTGATATTGCTCTTAAACAGCAGGTTGATGCTCCACCGGACCAGGCTGTTGCCCATATTGTGGAAGGGCCGCTTGTTCTCCTCAAAATAGGTGGAGGACAGCCGGTCGCCCACCACCATGTCCGCCTGCCGCTCCCGCACCAGGGCGATCATCTCCCGGGCATATTCCGCCGGGTAGGTGTCGTCCCCGTCGGCCATGATATAGCACGCCGCGTCAATCTCCCGGAACATCCGGCGAATGACGTTGCCCTTTCCCTGGGCATACTCCCGGCGCACCACAGCTCCATGGGCCCGGGCCACATCGCCGGTGCCGTCGGTGGAATTATTGTCGTACACATAGACCACTGCCTCAGGCAGCTCCCGTTTAAAGTCGTCCACCACCTTGCCAATGGTCTGGCTCTCGTTATAACAGGGAAGCAACACCGCAATCTGGTCCACACACAGCCCTCCTCACAGCAAACCGAATGTAAGCACCCGCTGGAACATGTCCAGATATGCCGGATACTCCATGGTAAAATTATGGTCCCAGGGTACGCACCACAGCAAAAAGCACTGGGCCATGGTGACAAACCCGGCCAGGGACAGAACAAAGCCCCATTTTCTCCGCCCGGGCTCTCCCTTGCTCTGTAAAAACAGGCCAAAGCACAAAAAGCACAGCAGCCCCACCAGCCAGTAAAGGTCTCCCCGGTAGCGTTCCGTCAAAAAGGGCGACATGCCCACCTGCGCCAGGGTAATGATCAAAGGCAGCGTCAGCAGCGTCCACCAGAAGCCCTGAAAGCCGCTGTCCCGCAAACCCTGCCGGGTCCCGCGGCTGGCCAGACACCCCGCAGCCAGCAGGCAGATGGGGAAATTCCCCACCACCGAGCTGTGGCCGATATAGGGGAAGCTTCCGGTGGGCCGGGCAACATAGAAGAAGTTCTTCACTGTCTCCTTCACCAGCCGCCCCAGGCTCACCTGAGAGAACAGGCTGCCATAGGCGCTCTGGTCCGCCACCGTGAGCTGATAGCTCTGGCCGAACTCAAAGGGGCTCTCAAACCGGACATAATTGTAGGCCATCAGCCCCGCGCCCACCAGCACATAGGGCAAAAGCACCAGCGCGGTCTGCCCCAGCAGCCGCCAGCCCAGCCTCTTCCCCCTGACATAGTAGGCGAACAAAGGCACTGCCAGCAGATTGGCCAGGGCCACTGTGGGCCGGCAGCCAAAGGCCAGAGCCCCCAGCAGACTGCCCAGCGTCCCCAGGGCCAGAGAGGGGCCCTCTCTGTGCCCGCCCCACACCGCCTGGGCAAAAAAGAACAGACTCCACACCTCCACGCACAGGGCCGAGGAGATGGCTGTGCAGTACTGGGCCGGGGCGGCGGAGCAATACCACACGCTCATCAGACTGAACGCCCCCCACAGAGAGAAAAACACCGACAGGGGCATGTCCCTGAAAAACCTTTTTGCCAAAAACCACAACAAGGCCAGCATACCCCCTATAAACAGCGCGGTAAACACCTGGGTGCCGTGGTAGGTGGTCAGGGGCGTCCCGGTCACCACCCGGTAGGGCAAAAACAGCAGCAGCACCGGCGCCACACCAAAATACATATAGTAGCGCCCGTTATAAAAGGCGTGGTCCCAGTGGTACTCCACTCCCAGCTCCGCCCGGGCCTTGGGGTCATAGGGGTTCTCCATTTCCAGCAGACGGGGGTCCATGTCCCCATAGTCCAGGTCAATCCGCCCCTGTAGGAAGGACTCCGCCAGCTGCTCATACTGCACCCGGTGGCCGGGGTTTTCCCCGTTCCAATAGGGCGAAAGGCCCATGGGCAGCACCGCCAGCAGGGCCAAGGCCAGGGCCAGCGCCGCTGCCAGGCACTTCTCCCAACGGCCCGCGCCGCCTATGGTCCTGCCGCCAAGCCAAGAGCCCGGCCGCACCCCATACACCGCCCCGGCTCCCGCGCCGAACACCAGGCAGCTGGTCAAAATATATTTCATTTGCTCGGGCTGACTCTCCGGCGCACTGCCCCGGGGAACGCCCTTCCCTCCTGACTGAAAGGTTTTAACGCGCTTCGGCAGGTTCCCGGCCCCTCCCGGGGCAAAGCCCCCAGGCGCGGCGGGTATGTGAAAGACCGCAGGCTGCTTTTCAGGTCTTGGGGGACAGGCCTGCCGGCGTCCGCCCCCTGCGCAGCCGTGGGGACAGCCCCACACAGCAAGTGGGGCGCATCCCATCCATCCGCCGGGATACGCCCCACGTTCTCCTCATGGCAGGCCCTGCCCCAGCCTCATCCGCCGGGCAAAGGCCCTCTCAGGTCCTGAGAAAACCGGTCTTACTTGCTCTTGATAGCAGCCTGTGTGGAACGGTACTCCGGCAGGACTGCGTGGACGACCGCGCCTTATCCGGCCAACTGTCTGGCCTATGACCCGGAGGATTCTTTCCCGCCGTTTCTCACGATACATATCGGGCATGAGCAGGCTAATGAGTATCGGAAGGCTATTGGGCGGTACGTCCGCAAGGTGCAGTGGACAGATTTTACGGTGGATGTGTATCTCTGAGTACATATTATTATAGGGAAAGCTGCTTGGGTTGTCAAGCGGCTTTTTCATTCGCGGATTGAAAACAAAACTCATGAGATTTTTTCGGGATAAAGTTTGTACGATGACTCCTCTCTCCTAATATGCATTTTATAGACAGGTATATTTTTATCTACAGCAATGTGACGTAGAATTTTCTCATAAATTGGACTAATCTTTCGTCCTAAATATACTGCTGTCGGCCTTTTTTCTGCATAAGAAAATTCTTCCTCCTTAAATTTTGAAGAACTGCTCTGACATATCAATCGCCATTCCTGTTCGTGGCTCCATGCACTGGCCTTATGCAATAACACTTTTGTCCCCATAAACATATCAGGACAAGGTATCATATCTTGGAACAGGCTATATAGTGCAAAGGCATTTCTCTCCGCTAACATTTTCTGCATTATTTGCTGTTGCACAAGCCATGTAGCATATACTGTTGCATCGAAACGATTATCGCCATATACTACGGGTGCCAATGAACTATTCTTGTAGTTAGGGCATTGATTTCCATTCGGGCATGAATCACATTTTATGTAGTGGCCATCACGGAAGTCGTAAGATAAAGCAAACCCCGAACTTGACCCGGCATAATACCCCCACATAGCCGCAGAATCAATTGCTTCTGAAAAGCACGCGAATTTAATTGATTTTTGACTTTGGATTATCTGCCGAATTGCCGTGTCGTTTATATCGATTTCGTTTGTACATAAGCTATAAAATTGGTCAATTGCTGTCGTTATGGCAGTTTGATCCATTTGGCTTATACCATTGCGTACCGCTTCAAGCATTTCAGAGGGAAATAAATTTTGAGCTGGAGCAGGAATTTCCGATCCCTGTCCAATTGATTGTATAGCTGAGATAAAATTCTCACTTTGTAAAGCGGTTCTGAGATTTGACTTAATAGCTTCTTTGTCAAAATATAACAGCGTGTCAAAATCATCGTTCATTTTATACCCAGGTGAAACCCATATCTGATCCTGATCAAATGCCGAAATACTTTTTTCATCGCAACACCGAAAACGATATAGTTCTTCAGGAGTTTCTGCCCGAAGGAAGTCCATAAGTGGCTGATAACGTTTGGCCCTTTCTTCATATGACAGGTTTGACGGAACAACAATACCATGTATCATTTCACTATATGATTTCATATCCATATATTTACCTCCACACTCCGCATAGTCGGCGCTATAGTTTTCCTAAGCAAGTAATTTCATTGATAATGCCTTTCACACTTTTCAGCTTTTTACGTCAAAAGGCTATTATGCGATGTTAAGCAACATTGACTATATTACAACATTTCCAGATATCCCGTCAGTCTTTCCTCTACATATTCAGCGACCATCTGCACCATAACTCCCGGGTTATCATCCCGATAGTAGCTATCTAAGGCTTCATAATACCGTCTGCGGTCTGCAAACTTCACGTTGATAGGCGGATAACCGTTCTGCATGAGGAACAGATTGAGTATCAAGCGGCCCGTTCGTCCATTTCCGTCCACAAATGGATGAATACCCTCAAATCCTAAATGAAATAGAGTTGCGCTCTCAACAGGGTGCAGCTTTTCATTTGAAAATTCTGCAACAAGTTTCTCCATCTGCTCCGGCACCAGATACGGTTCCGACAGTGTGTGATATGCACCCATAATCCTCACCGGAATTCGATGGTCAATACCGCGATCTTCAGGCCTGTCCATCAAGACCAGCGTATGTATCTGATTGATAATGCTTTCGGAAAACGGAACTTGTTCCTCGACCAATTTCTCAACATAGTGAAAAGCGTCCCTATGCCCCACTGTTTCTAAATGGTCTTTTAGCGGTTTGCCCGCGATGGTAATACTCTTAACTATTGACACTACCTCAATTTAACATCTCTAATTGAGGACAATGATGTAAGGAACCAGACCTTTTCTTATCTGCATCTATTAATGTATATGGTTTGTGTAATTGATAAATTATCTGCACATCCGTCTTAACTTGTGAATTGTCCTGCACTAAAAAGAGTTTGTATTATAACAAAGAGCCATATGCTGATTCATATGGCTCTTTTGAAATTTTATTTAACCGATATCTTGCCAGAATAAGAAAAATAAGAGGGCAATGGTAAATAAATTTATTGCTAAACTATAATTTTAAATGCAGATATATACAATTCGCGCATTTGAGTATTGACAAAAGGCATATAGTATTCATTCAAAGGAACCAGTTTTACCGCACCCACAGAAAATGTCTCAATACCAAAATAGTCACTAATTATTTCCCGTCGTTCATTTGTATGAGGGCCCCTATTAATCCTTAACAACAATTTTGCTCCTTTGTCTTGTGATTCCCAGAATTTTCTGTCAAAATAGCATTTGTCTAAATTGCCTTTATCAACGTAATAATCTTGTAAGGCGTCTTCTGGTAGTGCATTCTCAATACGCTCATTCTTAAAATATTGAGAAATAAACTCCCTCCAAATCCACACATACCTATAAAAGTCTATGTGAGTGGCATCTTCACGCGCATAAAATGCAAAAGAAAAATAATGTGGAGGATGCTGTTTGTCAACAGTATAAAAAGTTTTCAACTTCCGCTTTTCATAAAAAGAAAATTTTGTCTCATTGAATTTTCTCTTCTCTTCTATAGAAAGTTTTTCCAGAAAAGAGATGGAATTGAACATAGCAATATCCAAAAAAATATCTACAGCTGCTGAGACTTGTTCATGCTCATCAATAAGCATTTTCGCATTTCCTGGAATAAAACGATCACTAATTATTATGCGCCTTTGTGGAGAAAGAGGTTTAAAATTTATTATATGTGACACATCATCCAAATTCAAAGTTTCGGCTTCCGTATAATTAATAAGGTTCCTTTGTGAATCATAGTCATTGACAACTATACGTAATCTATTGTCAACAAAATCCACTCTTCGAACTACAACGAATGGCAACAATCTGTCATCAAGCAACATATTGGTTTCCTGAATGGCATACCATAACCTTTCATTTACTTCTTTTATGAACGTATCTTTTGCCGCATCATCCATAAGATCATTGTCAATTATGACATAACGATCTATGGTATATTTTGAAAAATTACGAGTAAATGCCGGACGATACTCATTTCTAAGCTTGTCTCTCTTTGTGGGCATATATATCCCCCTCTTAATTAAGATGTGTAAGCTGGCACCCTTTATAAGTGAAAGTCACTTTATTTACTTCACATATGTTACTACATAAAATTTTTATAATATTTTCGTTCGCGGGCTCAATATTTTCACCAACTACAACTCCAATTAACGCATCTGTTATGTCCTTAATAAAGTAGTCCGATTCTCCATATGATAAAAATCTATACTCATTTTCACCAGACCAATCATCAAGTTTACAAAAATAATTATATTTGACAAAGTCAAGATTGCCTTTTAAAAAACCTAAATCAGCAAAGCCTTGTTGCATTCTGCTGTTTTGATAGTCATTAATTCTATTCAGCAAACTGTTCAATTCATCAGAGTTTACTTTGTAATGCTTAAACTTACTGATATACTTAATTGCACTATGATGAATCAAGCTTAAACCCAATTCCTTTTCTATAAGCCGAATTAATTCGCTTTTATCAAATACCAAGCAAACTCCTGTATTATTGTTAGAATACTGTGCCCACATACGCGGAAGAGCAAATCCTCTTCCTGAATAATCTATGTAAAAACTCTTTCCAGCAGGTACCTTGCTATTTTTTTTGATGTCTTGAGTAAAACAGAGGAGTTGAAGATAATCTTGGTTAATGTCCCTAAAATGCTTAATTATCTCATAAAGATTATCCGTATTTTGATTCCACTCAAATATTTTTGGCTTAGATTCTAATGTATCATTTGTAGTGCTGATTTTGGAGAATTTTAGCGAATCTCCATAGATTATTTTAACAAATTTCTCCATATCTGTAAAATGATACAAGTATTTGCTTTGAGAAAAATTGGCATCGTATATTGTTAACCATGCTTCATTACAAATTCTCATGCTGAACCTCTAAACGTTTTTTATAATTATATCACTAATAGAGGAGTAAATCAATAGAAAAAGCCTGTTTTATGTAAAATTTTGTAAGAAAGCGCAAAGTCTTTTGAGTTAACGCACTATCACGCATCCTCTGACAGAAGCCCAGCAAAACCACATGAGATCAAGCTTGCATACTTCTTTACATAGCCACTCACTTTTGTGGGCGGCTAATTTATACTTTCCGAAGTAGAGTGGCTTCGCACACTCTACTCTCAGAAAGTATGGAAAGGAGGAACCCATATGACGAACACAAAAGTAATCGCGGTAGCGAACCAGAAAGGCGGTGTAGGAAAAAGCACTACCGTGTTCAACTTGGGCGCTGGGCTGGCTATGTATGGCAAGCGCGTCCTGCTGGTGGATGTTGACCCCCAAGGCGACCTCACCAAAATGCTGGGACAGCGCAGGCCTCACGACCTTCTCCTGACCCTGGGCAATGCCATGAATGACATTGTAGCGGGTGTCCCCAGGGATGGACATACGGAAATCATGCACCACAGCGAGGGCTTTGACTTCGTTCCGGCCAACCGTTCCCTAACATCAGTGGAAATCGGGCTAGTCAACGCCTTCAGCCGTGAAACGGTCTTGAGGCAGTATCTGGAAGATGTCAAAAGCGAGTACGACTATGTTCTTCTGGACTGCCGCCCCTCGCTGGGTATGCTGGTCATCAACGCACTATCTGCTGCTGACTATGTGCTTATCCCGGTGCAGGCCGACTATCTCGCCGCTGAGGATATGACCGAGCTTATCGGCACAGTACAGAACGTCCAGCAGCACATCAACCCTAAGCTCAAAATCGGCGGGGCGTTTCTCACCATGGCCAACGACACCAATTTCCGCAAGGATATTGTGAAATCGGTCAAGGAGAACTTCGGGAAGTACCTGCCGATCTTGCAGACTGTTATCCCATCTACGGTGCGGCTGGCAGAAATCAGCACGGCAGACAAGAGCATTTTTAAGCATGAACCCAGGGGACGTGCCACTGACAGCTACCGCAGTCTGGTCAAGGAGGTGACGGAGATTGGCAATAAACAGCGCAGCAAATCTGCTCTCAGTAGATAGCCTGTTCACTACGCAGGAGGAGCGCGACGAAGCCCAACGGGAAACCGTCAGGGACATCCCCTTGGCAGAAATCAGCGATTTTCCCAACCATCCCTTCAAGACCGACCACGCTATCGCCAGCATATCTTTTGCTGGTAATTCGAGCGACGATATTCCCGAAATTGAAATTGAACAAACCGATTATGAGCTTCTGTCCGATGAGGACGTGGAAGCTCTATTTTTATGAAAAACGGAGGA
>CAJUNQ010000108.1 GCA_910587835.1 uncultured Oscillospiraceae bacterium
CAGATGCTTCCGAGGAGCCGGAAGCCTCCTCCTCGCCGCTGTCGGAGAAATTCCCCTCAGGGGGCTGCATATTGCCCCCGAAGCTGCGGTTAGAGCCAGATGCTTCCGAGGAGCCGGAAGCCTCCTCCTCGCCGCTGTCGGAGAAATTCCCCTCAGGGGGCTGCATATTGCCCCCGAAGCTGCGGTTAGAGCCAGATGCTTCCGAGGAGCCGGAAGCATCCTCCTCCCCTGACGGCGGGGCCTGCTCTTCAGAAGGGCTTTCCTCTTGGGCCTCTCCTCGGCCGGCTGCTTTGCCCGGAGAGCCGCCCATGCCGCCGTTCATGGTTCCCATGTCAGAGAGGGTGATGGCAGAGGCGTCCGCGTAATTCATGGGGCTGGCGGTCTCGCCGTTGGCCAGCTGGGCGGCAATGCTCTCGCTGCGCAGGGCGCAGAACTGCCGGAGGGTCTCCGCCCCCAGCTCAAACTCCTCATAGCTGTAAAAGGCGGTGGGGTCTTTTGCCACATAGGACTGGATCAGCTGGTAGGCCTGGTTGATCATGTCCTCTATGTCCACCGTGCTTAAAAATTCGGCAAAATACTGGTGGTACAGCTGGGCGTATTCCTCGTTTTCCACAATCCAGCTCCACATGGGCCGGTCCGAGGCGTCGCCGGACACTGGCGCGTCAATGGGGGTGTTCACCGCGCTGCCAGCGTCCCCGCCCCCAAAGGTTCCAAAGGCCAGGTTGTAGTCCCAGGGGAGCATAGCCAGCCGCCCCTCCTCCTCGTAGAGGTAGTAGTTGTGGACCATTGCGCCGGTGTAGCTGTCGTCGTTGCAGACATAGTTGTGGACCACAAAGTAGCGAATCACCTGCTGGATATCCACCACCGTGGAGAGGTCCTCTCCGGCCGACAGCTTTTTCAGGGACTGAATCAGGCGGCGCTGGTCAGCCTCGGTCATGCCGGTTTTGGCATTCTCCCAGATGTTGGGGTAGCTCTCCGGGTCGTCGTCGATATATTGCAGCTTCACATCAGCCGAGCCCATGCCGCCCCTCATGCCCGGGGGCGAGCCCGCCTCCTGCCCTCCGGCCCCCAAGGCGGCGGAGGGGTCAAAGCCCTCGGGCGGGTCCGCAATATCAAAGCCGCCGGAGGCCCCTTTAACGGAGGGCATGGCAGGGGGCTCCCCGCTCCCAGAGGGCGGGTCCCCTTCCGCGCTGCCGCCGGTGAAGTCGAAGCCGCTCATGGAAAAGTCCTTTGCCATGCCCCGGCCTCCCCCAAAGCTCATGCTGTCCGGCTTGTAGAGCCGGCCCTGGTCAGAGCCGTAATTGCGCTGCAAAAAGGCCTCCTCCACCCCCTCCACTGCCAGATACAGCCCCCAGTCCTCCCCGTTTACGGTGAGAAAGGCGAAGCTGCACAGGGAGGACTTTACCCCAAAGGCGTTCATCAGGGTGTAGGTAAGATAGTCCTTCAGCATGGTGGCGTCCTGAATCAGGTTGTTCAGGCTCAGCTTGTCCAGCCCATAGTAGGACTTGCCGCTGTCGTAGTGGTCGAACTCCACCTTAAGGCTGTAGCGCTGGCTGCCCAAAGTGGCCACGGTGGACAGAGAGGTGTTGCCCTTTGCCCGAACGCCCACATTTTTGCAGGCCTCCCCGTCAATCACCACATTGGCCTCATAATATTCCTCGTCGGCGGCGTTGGCAAGCAGGTCTTCCCAGTCGTTCATCACAATGTCGATGGTGTGTACCCTTGTGTTGTCAAACAGACGCTGCTCATAGCCCAGGCTCCGGGCTCCGGCAGAAAGGCCCAGGGCCTTGCCGTTCATCAGAAGAATGGTGAGCGCCAGGGCCAGGGCAGTGACAGTCCATGCGGTGCGGTCTCCATGCTTTTTCATAGGCTACCCCATGTAGTCCCCGTTGTAGGAGACCAGCACCGCGCTGTTGACGCCGGGCATTTCAGAGAGCTGGTTGACAAAGTCCGTGTTGTCCTCCCTTAGCCGAAGCTCCAGGTTCAGCTCAATCGTCCCACTCACCACGGTTTTGCTTTTGACTGTGGCGCGCAACGCCCGCTGGGCCAGAAATTCTCTGGCATTGGCCTCCGCCTGCTGGCCGGCGCAGCTGAGCGTTACCAGATAGGGGCGGCTGTGGGGAGCCCGGTTCACAAACGCCAGCAGAATGACCCCCACGCAGACGCTGCCAATCACCGCCAGGGGAATCATGCCCGCTGCCAGAATAATGCCCGCGCCAATGGCCCAGAACAGAAAAGCAATGTCCAGTGGGTCCTTGATGGCGGTGCGGAAGCGGACAATGGACAGCGCGCCCACCATGCCCAGGGACAGAACCACATTGGAGGTGACCGCCAGAATCACCGTGGCGGTAATCATGGTCAGGGCGATGAGGGTGACGCCAAAGCCCGAGGAGTACATGACCCCCCGATAGGTTTTTCGATACACCAGAAAAATGAACAGCCCCAGGGCAAAGGAAAGCAGAATGGTCAGGGCCATATCCAGAAGGGATATAGAGGCCACGTTTTCCAGAAAGCTGGACTTGAAAATGTCTTGAAAGGTCATGGTCAGGTCTCTCCTTCTCAAAGCTTGAATTTGCGGCAGGCCTGCTCAGTCGAACATGCGGCAGGCCGCGTATTTGGAAAAGGCGCAGCTGTGCCGGCCGTCCAGCTGCACCAGGTCCCGGACCAGGTCCGGGAGAAAGGCGTCCCATTTCACCTCTAAAATACAGGGGGAGCCGGGGATGGGGACTGTGGGGCAGTGGGGGTCCAGCAGGCGGGCGCTGTGCAGCCCGGTGCGGATGTGGTAGTCCAGAGTGACCCGCACATTGCCGGGGGCAAAGACAAAGGCCTCCCGGGTGTAGTCCACCAGCACCTTGGGCCTCAGCCCCTCCTGACGGAGCCGGGCATAAAATCCCAGCAGCGCCGGGTCGGGGCTTGCGGCCATCCAGTCTATGCTGCCCCCGGCCATGGACTGGGCCTGCCGGGGGGTGAGAGGGACAGAGGTTTTGCGGCCCAGGGCCCCCAGCTTTTGCTTTCGCTCCAGGTGAATCAGCGAGGGGTCATGGTTGTATAGACGAATGCGGTATTTCTCCCGGACCTTCACCCCGTCCAGCTTTTCCCGCAGGGCCTTGTCCTCCAGGTTGTCAAAATACAGGCTGCGGACCTGATACCGCCCCTCCGGGGCGTGGCTGTCCGGGGCCATGACCGCCCGAAGCCGCTGGCGCAGGGCAGGCACATCCTGGGGGCTGATCTCATGCTTTACCTCGTGCCGGAATTCCATAGGCGTTCCTCCTTTCCGCCCTTATTATAGCGGACGAAGCTAAGAGCAGCCTTAGAAAAACCCTCCCGGGAGTGAACAACTCCGGGAGGGTTTGTGAAATCTATGTGAAAAATCCGGTCAGAACCGGGCGGTAAAGCGAATGCGCCCCGCCTGGGGGTACTCTGCGGTGAGCCTGCCGCCCAGAGCCTCCGCAATGGTCCGGGCGGCGGAAAGACCGATGCCGAACCCCAAAACGCCGCCCTGCTGGGTCCGGGCCGGGTCTCCCCGGTAAAACCGCTCAAAAAGCTGTTCCGGGTCCTGGGGCTGGGGCAGGGCGCAGGGGTTTTCCTCCACGACCCACACATGTCCGGCCTGGCTTTTTATGGAAAAGAGGATGGCCCCGCCCTCTGGGGTGTACTTCACCCCATTGTCCAGCAGGGTGGAGACCAGCTGCAAAAAGGAGGTCTTGTGGACAGAGAGCACAACGCCCGGCTGAATGTCCGGGCGGATGGACAGCCCCCGGCCGCGGGCCTGCTCCTCATAGCCTGGCAGCAGGGCCCAAAAGGCCTGGCTGACGTCCACACGCTCAGTGGGAAGGCTGGCGGCCTCCTCCAACCGGGCCAGGGTGAGCAGCTCAGTCATCAAACCATTCAGCCGCTGGGCCTGCTGACGGATGCTGCGGTTGTACTTGGTCTCGCCGTAAATCATGGCAGCGGCGTCATTGCTGGACTGGATGATGGCCAGCGGGGTTTTCAGCTCGTGCCCCGCATTGGTGATAAACTGCTTTTGCTTTTCCAGCCCTGCCAGAATGGGGCGCACCGCCCGCCGGGAGAACAAGGCCACCAACGCCAGAGACCCCAGCCAGCAGACCAGGGCCATGGCGGAGGAGAGGCTGAGCACCATCACAAAGGTGCCCTGCTGGCGGGAGACGTCCAGAAAGACGGTCAGCCGGTCCCCGCCCAGCTGCCGGACTTCATATTTATACCCCTCAATCCGGCCGGAGGGCTGAGCGGCCTGTCCGGCGTAGGCTGCGGCCTGGTCTGGGGTGACAGAGGAAATGTGGTCCAGGTCCACCTCCAGCACATGGCCCTGGGGGCTGGTGCGCACAGTGAAAAACCGAAGGGACTGCATGGCGTCCGGGCTCACCGGGGGCGCGAAGGGCCTGGGGGGAGGGGGCTCCGGCGGCGTGGGCTGGCCCTGGCCCCGGGCCAGGCTGTGGAGCAGGGCATCCGCCTGGCTGTCCAGAACCACCCAGCTCAGTCCGGCGATAGCCCCCACCAGCACGGCCAGCAGAACCGTGACCGCGGACATGGCAAAGAGGATGAACCTTCTGCGCAGGGTTTGTCTCATGGGCTTTGCTCCAACCGGTAGCCCAGGCTGCGCTTGGAGGCGATTTTTGCCTGAGAGCCCATGTCCCGAAGCCGCTTGCGCAGGTAGGAGATATAGAGCCACACGCTGTTTACATCCGTCTGGGCATTGTAGCCCCAGGCCTTGACCAGCAGGGCCTCGGAGGACAGGTAGCTGCCCTGATTTGCCATGAGCTGCTCCATCAGCCGGTACTCCTGCTTGGACAGGGGGCATTCCCGCTCCCGGCAGGACAGACAGCCGGAACGGGGGTCCAGGGTCAGGTCCCCGAAGGAGAGCAGCTCTGGGTGAAAGCTCTCCCGCCGCCGGAGCATGGCCCGGACCCGGGCCAGCAGCTCGCCCATGTCAAAGGGCTTGGGCAGATAGTCGTCCGCCCCGGCGTCCAGCCCCCGGATGCGGTCCTCCAGCTGGGTTTTGGCGGTGAGCAGCAGAATGGGCGTTTGACAGCCGTTTTTCCGCAGGCTGGTAAGGACCTGAAGCCCGTCCATTCCGGGCAGCATAATGTCCAGAATGATTCCGTCATACTCCCCGGACAGGGCATAGTCGTAGGCGTCCTGACCGTTGTAAACCGCGTCCACCAGATATTTATGATATGTGAGCACGTCCGCCACCGCCTCTGAGAGCAGCGGCTCGTCCTCTGCGTAAAGCAGCTTCATGGGGCCTCCTTTGGTGTAGAGATGAAAATCTTTCTTTTGGTTGACAGCTGACGCTTCTGCTCTACAAGAAGGTTTTTTATTGTGTGGGCTTAGGGCTTGTTTGAAAATAGAGGAAATGACGGAATTTTGACCAGAAGCGGTCAGCTTCAAGGAGAAGAACCGCTGTAGTTAGCTACGCTAACTACGCCAATACTTGCGTATTACGAGGATTTTCGACGCAGAAGATGACTG